>NZ_JBFUGX010000743.1:0-1848 GCF_056402675.1 Polaromonas sp. P3_C2
AGCATTTGCCGTTGGGCTCGTTGGGTTGGCTCTGGTCGCGGCTTTCTTGCTTTTTGGCAGTTGAAACACTATGCATGCTCCTTTCCTGTTGATCACCGTTCGGCATGCAAGTGAAAGCGGTATGGTTGCCTCGGCATGCAGCAGGTTTCCTCCGTCGGCCCAAAGGCGATCGCCTTCGGCGTCACCTGGCCTCCAACGTTAGGCGCCGAAAGGCGGACCCATGCTGCTGCTCAAGTCGCTCGTAGCCTGGGTGCTCATACTGTGCCTGGCAGTGGCAAATGGCGCTTTGCGAGAGGCGGTTCTCATTCCTTCTCTTGGCAGGGCCGGCGGTTTGGTTCTGAGCGGTGTATTGCTTTGCGTGTGCGTGGCGCTGGTCGCCTATGTCCTTGTTCGCATTGAGCAAGGAATCTTGGTCAAGCAAAGTGCGTTTGTAGGCGTTCTTTGGTTGTGCCTGACACTGGCCTTCGAGTTCGGCTTCGGGCGTTACATCCAGCACAAGCCTTGGCCTGAGTTGCTCGCCGCGTATACGTTCAAAGGCGGTAACCTCTGGCCTGTCGTCCTTCTCGTCACTCTTCTGGCGCCATACTGGGCAACGCTCGCTCACGCAAGGTCGAGGCATGCAAAGAGCGGTGCCTAACCCCTCCGTCGAGCGGACGTCTTCCGGCAAGCTTCGCTTGCCTCCAGCCGCCGCTCATAGCAAACGTTAGACCTCAGAACCCAACTACTGGCTCGAACACATGTCAACCCAACAGCACCGCGTAACGCCTGTATCGCTTCCTCCAGAGTCGGCAGTTACCAGAGCCTACGCATCGACGAATCTCGCAGATGCCTACTCGATCGAGCTTCCACCCGGAGCGTCGACCAATCCCGAACTGCTGGCGAGGTTCATCTTTTCCCATCAGGCACCGTGGGTTGGTACCCTCATGTCGGTCCGGGATGCGGTCGTCGGCAGGGTCGGCCTCAAAACCGCCAGGCAACTCACTTCACTTGAAGCGGAGGGCGAAACAGGCCGTCTTGGCATCTTCAAGATCTACGGCACAAGCCCGACCGAAGTTGTCTTTGGAGAAGACGACAAGCACCTGGACTTCAGGCTTTCTGTCCTCTGCTCCAGTCAGCCGTTGCCGGGAGGCAAACGCCACCTGACTTTATCAACCGTGGTCCATTGCCACAACCGCCTGGGTCGTCTCTATATTCTTGTCATCGCCCCGTTCCACCGCTTGGTCGTTCAATCCAGTCTTCGTCGTGCTGCCCGAATCGGCTGGCCGCCGGCAGCGGAGGCGTAAACCAGATTCCCGGTCGCCACGTGTAGCCCGCTGAGGGCCCCCCCTCATCGAGGGGACGTCCGCAAGCAAGCTTCGCATGCTTGCGGCCACCGCTCGTGTCAAACGTTAGTTGGCATGAAAGCTGGGAGCTCCTGCAGTTCCTKTGCGTGGCTTAAGAACCAAGCGTAGGCCGGCCGGTCTTGATGGCGGGGACCTGCTCCAGCGCCGTCAGGAAGGCGGCGTCGGACAGGGTGGCCAGCAGCTTGATGCCCGCGCGCAGCAGTTCGCTTTTCTTGGCGGGGCGGGTCAGTTTGGCGGCGCGTTGCTTCAGGTCGTCAAGCACCACGTATTCGGTTTTCGGAATGGTGAAGCTGTCGCGAACCAGTTTGGGCTTTTTGGTTTTTTCCGGCTTTGCGGTTTTGGCGGGTTTGGCGCTGGCTTGTGGTTTTGCCGCAGGCTTTTTGGCGCCGGCCTTTTTCACGATGGCTTTCTTGACCGTGYCTTTGCCGGCCGGGGCCTTGGCAGGAGGCGATTTTTTCGGGGCGGGCTTGGCGGCGGTTTTCACGGGTGCCTTGGGCGTTGCGGC
>NZ_JBFUGX010000744.1:0-1843 GCF_056402675.1 Polaromonas sp. P3_C2
CCGCAGAACAGCTACGGCATCCAGAAATTTATCGGTGAACAACTGGTGGCTGATTACGCGCGCAAGGGCTTCATACGCGGGCGCAATGTGCGTCTGATGACGGTGAGCGTGCGGCCCGGAAAACCCAACGGTGCGGCATCGAGCTTTCTCAGCGGCATTATTCGGGAACCCCTTGCGGGAACGAGGGCACAGTGCCCTGTTCCTCCCGAAACGGCCGTGGCTCTTGCGTCGCCCGGACGTACGGTGGAGGGATTGATTCGTGCTTCAGAGGCTACCGACACCGAATGGGGCGCCCGCACAGCCGTCAACCTGCCGGCCCTCAAGACAACGGTCGGTGAAATGGCGCAGGCGTTGGCCCGGGTGGCCGGCAAAGATGCGGCGGGACTGATCGACTGGGTGTACGACCCTGTCATCGCAAGAATCGTGGGCAACTGGCCCGCCGATATCGACGCAGCACGCGCGCGGTCGCTGGGCCTGCTGCCTGACAGTGATTTTGAAAGCATCATCGCGGCGTACTTAAGCGAAAACCCGCGCACGACCGCAGATGCATCGCGGCAATAATGCGTGTGCTTATGGTCGGAAAATCCTGATGCAGAACCGGCCCCAGTCGTCCACAAAATTCCCGGCCCGATCACTCAACGGAGACAAACAACATGAAGCTTTCAAAACTGATTATCGGTATGACGCTCGCAGCGGGATTCATGGCGTCTGCAAATGCACAGACCACCATGAAAATCAGCATTTCCACGGCCCAGAATTCGCATCAGGGCATTGCCATCGACACTTTTGCCAAAGAAGTCGAGAAACGCACAGCAGGCCGCTACAAAGTCCAGACCTTCTACAACGGGGCCCTGGGCGGCGAACGCGAATCCATCGAGGCCGTGCAGCTGGGCACCCAGGAGCTGGCCTTCTCCTCCACCGGCCCCGTACCCAATTTTGTCCCCGAGACCAAGATCCTCGACGTTCCCTTCCTGTTCCGGGACAAGGCGCACGCGCGCGCCGTGCTGGACGGCCCTATCGGCCAGAATCTCCTGACCAAATTCGATGCCAAGGGCTTCAAGGCGCTGGCCTGGGCCGAAAACGGTTTTCGGCACATGACCAACAGCAAGCGGGACGTGAAAGTTCCGGAGGACCTGAAGGGACTGAAGATGCGCACCATGGAAAATCCGGTGCATATCGCTGCGTACAAAGGCCTGGGCATCATCACCACGCCCATGGCTTTTCCCGAAGTATTCACGGCGCTGCAGCAAGGCACGGTCGACGGCCAGGAAAATCCCCTGTCTGTGATCATGTCCGCCAAGTTCGACCAGGTGCAAAAGCACCTTTCACTGACCGGCCACGTTTACTCACCTTGCATTTTCTTGATGAACAAAGCGGCCTTCGACAAGCTCAGCGCTGCCRACAAGACAGCCTTCGTTGATGCCGCCAAGGAAGCGACCAAGGCGAACCGGGCCCGCGTGGACCAGGACGATGCCAACGGTGTAGCCGAGCTGCGCAGCAAAGGCATGACCGTGATCGAAAACGTCGACAAGGCGAAGTTCGTGGCAACGCTGGCGCCGGTCAACGCTGAATTTGAAAAGCAGTTCGGCAAAGCCAACATCGACGCGATCAGGAACTACAAGTAAACCGTACCGCAACTATTTTGCTACTTTTTTTGTAGCTGCTTACGCCCGCCGCCATTGGTCTGCGGGCGTTTTCATTGCAATTCTCAATTCTCCTCATGTATCGGCGCATCCATGAAACAAGCTTTTCTCCAACTTGAACGGTGGACCACCGGCTTCTCCATGCTGGTGGCCTGCGTGATGCTGGTCATCGCATCGGGGCTCGGTGTGTTCCAGATCCT
>NZ_JBFUGX010000745.1:0-1841 GCF_056402675.1 Polaromonas sp. P3_C2
CGTTCGGTGTGGCTCACACTGAAATAGCCGAGTTTGCCTTTAGGATCAAAAACCTCGCTAACAATGTCACCTTTTTTGATGCTGCCGTTGGCGCTGTCCGCTTTCGCAATGAAGCCAAGTGTGATTGAACCATCTTCGTGATGTATGACGTCACGATTTAGGACCAGGGCTAACGCATTGGCCGCAACTGGCGAAGATGTCGAGGTGGCTGGTGCTGCAATCGTTGAGGCGTTGATTGAATCCGTGATCCAGACATTGCTTTCTGGGCCAACAGGCAAACCAGTCATCAAGTCATAAACCGTACGGTCTTCCCAATCGCCCCCGGCTTGCTGCGCCAACGGATGCACTCCACTCGTGGGGGAACTGTCTCGCCCCGCCGTGTCGCCGGGCAACGACGACTGTGCGAATCGATCCAAGCGAAACATGATATTGATGTCGGCATTCGCGTTAGTGGAATCGCCGCTAAAGAACTTTAGGACGGCACCCGCCCCCTCTTTCCATCCAGCCGCTATCAGTCCGGCCTCCGTGACAATGTGTCCTTCTACAGTTTGCCCAATCATTTCCCACGAACCGTTGGCCTTTAGCTCGCTTTTGAGCTTGCCCATGTATTCGACTCGCGCGGCCTCCTGCGCTGTTGGGTTGTCACGAAAACTCTCTGGGTTGCTCACCCCGTTGGAGCGGGCCTTGTCGGTCCAATTGCCATCAGTGTCCATCCAGCCGATAGCCTTGAGACTAGTGGCGCGAAATCCGTAGCGGCCAATAGCGCCTATGCCTTGGCCGTCCTGCGCCCAACCGCCATAGCCGTTGTTAGGTTGACCGCTGGATTCGAGCGCAGCTAGGGTAGTGGCAAATGCCGTATTCGCATTGGGCAGATCGATAGGGAGTGGTGGCGTAATACCACTGCTGGCCGCTGCGACGTCAACACGGGCACTGAGATCGGCGGCGCCTTTTACTATTGGAAAACCACCGTTCCCGGGTAAAGTGATGAAGCCAGCGTTGCCGGCTTCGGGAATATTGAATACTGGCGCATTGGGATTTGCACCGTTGAGGTGCTGATCGAGGGTTCGGTCGTATAGCTCGGGTTTAACTTCAGCGAAACCTTTAAAGGTAGTGGAACCACCCCAGTGGATGCCTGGGTTGATCTTTTCATCGGTGGTGAACGGCTCAGTTGGCTTCAGCTTTCCTATGTTGTTGCCGCCAGCCATCGACAGAAATTCTCCGGTCTTCGTCACAGGGTCATATGACTGAACAATGCCAACGTGTCCACTAAAGTAGACTAAGGTTCCGGGCTTGACGGTAGCGGTCTCGGGATTGACGACGCTTGCCCAACTACCATCGAAAGTTGCTGGATTAGTCATCACCGCGGAGGTCGCGTAAGGAACGTTGTACCCGGATTCGCGTAAGACGTGATAGACCAGACCGGAGCAATCAAAACCTATTGCCGTGCCGGTGCTGTTGCGCACATTACCACGGGTACTTCCTGTGCTGTCGCTACGAAAGGTATTGCCGGTGTTATAGCGATTCGCGTTGGTAATGATGTCGCTCATCTACTCAAACCTTATTTGATTTTTCGAAGAACTTCTAAGTCCGCGTCAAAGCGACGGGCTATGTCGAGGTCGCGCTGCCCAATTGAACGAATGGCACAGGCGGGATGCTGAAAATCCACTTGCCGAGGTTTCTTCCCAGTGGCACGTTCAATTTCGTTTGTGCAATATCCACGCGCAAGACTTTGATGATTTTCAATTGACTTCACAATTCGCGTAATTGCAGCCCCCAAGTAAACTGCTCGCGGTGGAAACGGATCCTGAATCAACCATCTCGGTTCCACTGCATCCACATAC
>NZ_JBFUGX010000746.1:0-1837 GCF_056402675.1 Polaromonas sp. P3_C2
GCCACCGTGTGATGCGGTTGCGAAACAGCCCGGGTGATTGCTGCGGAAGGTACTTCGCCACAAAGAACACGCCCAAAGAAAAAGCCAGGATGACATCGATCAGCACCAGCAGCAAAACGGGCACCGGAACAGCCTCAAGCAGTGACCCGGCGCCGGCGGCCGGCGGCGCTACCCGGCTCCAGAAGACACAGGCAGCCAGCACACCCGCGGCCAGCAAGCCGGCGGCCGCAAGCGCTGGGGCGGGGATGGCCGGCAGCGGCGCTTTCCTTGCGCCGGCTGTACCGGCGCCGGAAGGCGAGGTGTCCTGGTCGAGCCAGTAGGCCGCGCCGCACGGTATGACCGCAAGCACGAGCCAGATGCCCAGCACCCCAAACCACGGGCTGAACCAGATGTCTCCACCCTTCAGCGGAGGCCTGGGCTGCATCATGGATTCCAGCGTAAGCCCCAGCGCATGAAACCCCTCCCAGGGAATCTGCAGGCTGCCGTAACGCAGGGCAAACATCAAAAGGAAGATGGTCAGCAAGGTCACGCCGATCACGTAATGCACCGCGCACAGGTTGCGGATGGCAATGGCGATGTCGTAGAGAAAGTCACCGGTGTTGTTCGGTGCCAGGTAACGCCCGTTTTCACGCAGCCAGCGCAAGGGGCGGTCGGGCATCTGGGTGAGCGCGGTCTGGACCTTGCTCAGCCTGCCGGGTGGGTCGGTCGCGAGTGCTTCGTAGGCTTCGGTGGCCAGCACTTCGGGTGCGGGCGGCGCAGGAGGTGTTTGCGGCGAGTGGGGAGCGGGAGGCGTGAGGGGTTCCCGGGCGCGAAACAGGGCCGAGAAAAAACTGCCGGTGTACCCGCCTCCGCTGACGGTGGAAAGGAAATCAAACCGGGCCAGCAGCGGCCAGGGCTTTTGCCTGTCGTTAGCGCCTCTTCCCGGGCCGCTTCCCGGGCCACTTTCTCCCGGCAGGTTGAACCCGGCTTTTGCCAGCGCCTGCAACACGCCAAGGCAAAAGGTGGCGCTGCGAATGCCGCCGCCCGACAGGGCCAGGCCCCACAACTCCCGGGGCGCCGTGCCGCCGGCGTAAATACAACCTCGCCGGAAATCAATGGCCTTGCGCTCTTCTTCTTGCGCCCCCTTCTGCGCCTGTTCCTGCGCTTGTTCCTGCGACTGCTCCGGTGTGAGTGGGTTTCCAGTGCCTGGCTCGGTCATATCTCGCCTCCTTGGGCAAACAACACAGCTACCGCATGGGCTTTGAAGACGGCTCCGGCGTTGCCATGAAACGCGACGCCCTGCAAAGACTCAGGCCAGCTTAGGCAGGCGGTGCGGGAAAGACAAGGCCCTTATTCCCACAAATCGTATCGAAGCAACGCGCAGGCGGCGGCGTCATCTGGCAGACGGGCAGGCGTAGAGCCGGTGACACCTGACAGTTTCATCACCCGAACTGCTATCAATAACATAGCTGATCGCGCCCAAACATAAAGGGCTGCAGGCCAAAATGATGCGTAAATAATTGCTGTGGAGGCCGCTGGAATGCGTGGGCGCCCCTGCCCCGCGCAGCTTCATGTCCAATACAGGCATGGAACCGACGAACGACACACCCCAAACCGACCAGCGCCTGACGGCGCTGGAGATCAAGGCCAGCTTTACCGAAGACCTGCTGGACCAGCTCGACAAGGTCATCGTGCGGCAGCAGCAGCAAATTGATGCGTTGGTGCGCGAGGTGGCAGAACTGAAAGCCGGCCCGGTGCGCGACGGCGATGTGACAGTGGGCCGCAGCCTGCGCGACGAGCTGCCGCCGCACTTCTAGGCCTGCCCGCAGCTCAGACACCGAGATGCGCGGCGAGCTGG
>NZ_JBFUGX010000747.1:0-1830 GCF_056402675.1 Polaromonas sp. P3_C2
CGCCGTAGGCGATTTCGCCCTTGGCCTCGGCAAAGGGCTTGCCCTGCTCGGCCGTCATGATGCGGCCCAGGTCTTCCTGGTTGGCCATCAGCAGCTGGTACCACTTGAGCAGGATGGCGTGGCGCTCCTTGCCGGTCTTGCTGCGCCATGCGGGCCAGGCCGCGTTGGCCGCGGCAATGGCGGCTTCGGCATCCTGGGCGCCCAGGTTGGCCACATCGGCCAGCTTCAGGCCGGTGGCCGGGTCATTGACATCAAAGCGGGATGAACCGGCGACCCACTGGCCATTGATCAGGGCGTCGGTCTTGAAAATGCTGGGGTCTTTGAGAAGGGAGATGGGAGAAGTTTTCATGTCCATGTGCTGGTGTCCTAAAAACGGGGGGCGTGATGGAAAGCCCGGAACTGCTTTTATTCTGACAGTTTTCGGGTTTCCGGATGAAAGGAGGGAAATGCATGTGTGGGGACCGGTCAGCCCGTGTGGCTCGGCGGCTCTTGCCGGCCGGCAGGCTATTTCATGCGCTGGGCGAACTGTTTTTCCAGCTCGGCCCCGCTACCGCGTGTCCAGAAAGTGGGGTCAAAGGCGAGCGACCGGCGCATGTTGCCGGGCGCCGATGGCAAGTCGCTATTCGCCATGGACAGGTCCGTGACCGGTGCGCTGGCGGCGGGGCGGCTGCGACCGGTGTCGTAGCGCAGGATGGCGTTGAAGTGGGTGGGGCCATAGGGTATTTCGCGCGAAAAGGCCAGCTGCGCTTCTTCCGAGGTGGCGAAACTGACGAAGGCGCGCGCCAGCTCCCGCCTCGGCGAGCCCTTGATGATGACCCAATAGTCCAGTTCATACACGGCGTCCTGCCATGAGATGGCCAGCGGGGTGAGCCGCTCGCGGTTGGCCGCGGCGATGCGGCCATTGAAGGCGGTTGAGAGTGTGGTTTCGCCGGAGGCCAGGCGCTGGGGCGGCTGGGAGCCCGATTCCCACCAGACGATATGGGGCTTGAGCTGCTCAAGCTTGGTGAGAGCACGCTTGACGCCCGCCTCGGTAGCCAGTGTGGTGTACACGTCGCGGCGATGCACCCCGTCGGCCATCAGAGCGATTTCCATGTTGTAGCGCGCACCCTTGCGCAAGCCCCGCTTGCCGGGAAAGCGCTGCACATTCCAGAAATCCTGCCAACTGCGCGGTGTCTCCTTGAACCGGCCTGGGTCGTAGGTCATCACGGTGGACCAGACAAAAGCGCCGACGCCGCAATCCTGCACGGTACCCGGCAGCAGCATGCCGGCATGAGGAATGCTGGCGCGGTCAATGCGCTCGAACAGGCCGGCATCACATCCCGCCTTCAGGTCCGCGGACTCCACTTCAACCACGTCCCATTCGCTCTTGCGTTCGGTCACCATGGTCCGGACGGCCGAGAGCTCTCCTGAGTACTCGACCCCTCGTGCCTCGGTTTTGTAGGCTGCCTTGAAAGGCTGGATGAAAGCCACATCCTGGGCTTTGCCGTTGGCTCCGCCGAAGTTGGCGACGGTCAATCCCTGCATCGGCGCTTGAACAGGCGTCTGGGCTTGTACGGAGAGCGCCAGACCGAGTGTCATCACGAGTGTCTGTGTGTGGGGTGTTTTCATTGAGGCAGCGCTCCGGGTGCTTGAGGGCAGGGGTGTAAGTTTGTAGAGCCCGCTTGGGCTTGTCAGGCCCTGCGGCCGCSCAGCCACTCGAGCAGCAGTAAAAGGGTGGTGGTGAAAAGGATGAGCAAGGTGGCCACTGCCGCGATGGTCGGCGAGATGTTTTCCCGGATGCCGGTGAACATCTGCCTCGGCAGCGTGGCCTGGTCCGCGCCTGCCAGAAAC
>NZ_JBFUGX010000748.1:0-1828 GCF_056402675.1 Polaromonas sp. P3_C2
GGTCCACGTTCAGACAGATCGCCGCCACATACTCGCCTTCTTCATTGCGAATGCCCACCGACGTGCTCTTGACCTTGCGGCCGTCGGCAAACTGGTTGGCGTAGTTGGCGATCACCGCGGGGTAGTCCGGGTCCTGGATGCGCGCCAGGCCCAGCTCGGTGGCGGGCTGGCCCAGGCGGCGGCCGCTCAGGTTGTTTTCAATCGCCAGGATCGCGTTCTTCGGGTGTGTCAGGTCATGCACCACCACTTCGCAAAACGGCGCGAACGTTTTGCCCAGGCCTTCGGCAATGTTCTTCAGCTCGGCGAGCAAATGCTTGTTGCTGGGCGTGTTGCTGGGGTTTTTCATGGTGCGCGGCCTCCGGCGAGTCAGGCGATTCGAATTTCAGACAAATTGTCCAGGCGGCCATCGTATCGCACCACGCGGCATTTGTTGAACAAAAGGCCGGGCGCCCGTGCGCGGCAGCCGGACACCACGCGCAAGCAAATTCCTACACAGAGCCTGCCCGGCCTCCTGCAACGCACGGCCGCTACAGCGGCGAAAGTACAACGCTATCTGCCGCGGCTTGCTGGTTTGCTAATTCCTATCTTCGCGGCGTCTGTTCCCCCATACCGAATCAACCCGTCAACAACCACCCCTTCAAAGGAGGCCCTCATGTTGAACCGATTGAACCGATCGAAATTCAAACTCAGCAGCGTGGCACTGGCCGCCGTGGCCGCTTCTGCCCTGGCAMTGGCTGCCCTGCCCGCCACGGCCCAGACCAGCACCACCGCAGGCACCTCAACAGCGGCAGATGCCGGCAAGCTGGCCCGTGCCGACAAGGGCATGCTGGACGACCTGGCCCAGGCCAACATCGCCGAGATCGAAAGCGGCAAGATGGCGCTGGAAAAATCGCAGAACGCCGAGATCAAAAAATTTGCGCAGCAAATGATTGACGACCACAACAGCGCCCTGGCCGAAGTGCAGGCACTGGCCCGCGCCAAAGGTGTGACCTTGCCCGACGGCCCCGGCGTGATGGCCAAAACCAAGGCCACCGCAATGAAGGCCTTGTCGGGCAACCTGTTTGACACGGAATACGCCAAGCGCGCCGGTGTGGGCGACCACGAAGCCACCATCAAGCTGCTGACCAAGATCCAGAAGGACGCCAAAGACGCCGACCTGAAGGCGCTGGCCGGCAAGATGCTGCCCAAGGTGGAAGCCCACCTGGAAATGGCCAAGGCCGTAGTACCGACCAAGTAAGCCGCCAAGTAAGCCAGTCATCGCGGGCTCTTGCCCGCGTCCTGGGTTTCCCCTTTTTTTTTAGGAAGACGCTATGTCAATTATCTGGACCATCATCATTGGCTTCATCATCGGCTTTGTCGCCAAGTTCCTGATGCCCGGCCGCGACCCTGGCGGCTTCATCATCACCGTGCTCATCGGTATTGCGGGCTCATTCCTTGCCACCTACCTGGGCGCGGCCATGGGCTGGTACCAGCAAGGCGAAACGGCCGGCTTCATCGCCGCCGTGCTTGGCTCCATCGTGCTGCTGCTGGGTTACCGCCTGATCGCCAAGCGCTGAGCAGGCCGAAAAAGAAACGCCAGCCAGACGCCCCGGTGCATTCACGTGCACCGGGGCGTTGTGCTGTGCGGCTCACGCGTGGGTGACTTGCGAAAAAAGTTTTAAACCTGACCGCAACGCCGCTGCCTGGGCCGCCCTTTTGCAGGCCCGCCGCGCCTGAGAGTGACGTGCGCAAATTCCCTCTTGAAATTTTTTTGGCAATTCCTACATCCTCTTCCCGGGCGCCGGAAGCCGCTTTTTTGGGGGTTTTCCAGCGCACTGATGTTCAACCC
>NZ_JBFUGX010000749.1:0-1827 GCF_056402675.1 Polaromonas sp. P3_C2
AAACCGACCTTGGAGCGGATCAGCGCCACGTCTTTTTTGGACGTCAGCAGGTTCTCACCGTCGAACATGATTTCACCTTCTGCGCGCTGCTCGGGATAAAGCTCATACATGCGGTTGAAGATGCGCAACAACGTCGACTTGCCGCAGCCCGAAGGGCCGATGAAGGCCGTGACCTTCTTCTCGGGAATTTCCAGGTTGATGCTTTTGAGGGCGTGGAACTTGCCGTAGTAGAAGTCGAGGTTCTTGACCGAAATTTTCGATTGCTCACGTGGTGCAGTAAGGGTATCCATCTGTGACCTTGTTGTGTTGTGTGGTCTAAAGGAAAGGCGTCAGCCTGTCAGTTTTTGGCGCGTGTCAATACACGCGCCAGGATGTTCAAGCCAAGCACGGCCATGGTGATCAGGAACACGCCTGCCCACGCCAGCTGCTGCCAGTTCTCGTAAGGGCTCAGCGCAAACTTGAAGATCGTCACAGGCAGGCTCGCCATGGGCTGGCTTAGGTCAGACGTCCAGAACTGGTTGTTCAGCGCCGTGAAGAGCAGCGGCGCCGTTTCCCCGGCAATCCGCGCCACGGCCAGCAGGATGCCGGTCGTCACGCCGGCACGTGCGGCACGCAAGGTGATGCTGGTGATGACCTTCCACTTCGGCGCGCCCAAGGCGTAAGCCGCTTCACGCAGGCCTGGCGGCACCAGTTGCAGCATGTTTTCCGTGGTGCGAATCACCACGGGAATAACGATCAGTGCCAGCGCCAGGACACCGGCCCAGCCCGAATAGGATTTGAACTGCGACACGACGACCGTGTACACAAACAGGCCAATCACGATGGATGGTGCAGACAGCAGAATGTCGTTGACGAAGCGCGTCACGGATGCCAGCATGCCCTTGGTGTTGTATTCGGCCAGGTAGATGCCCGCCATGATGCCGATCGGCGTGCCCACAAAAGTGGCCAGCAGCACCATCAGGAAGGAGCCGTAAATTGCGTTGGCGATACCGCCCTCTTCATTGGGCGCCGGCGTCATCTGGGTCAGGGTTGCCCATGAAAGACCGCCCACGCCCAGGCGAATCGTTTCCCACAAAATCCATGCCAGCCAGAACAGGCCAAAGGACATGGCTGCGAGGGAGAGAACCAGCGCAATCCGGTTGACCCGCTTGCGGCGGGCAAACTTGGCCAACCGCGCATCGTGCATCACGGCGCTCATGTTTTCACCCCTTCACTTTTTCGCAGTTGGGCCAGCAGCAGCTTGGACAGCGACAGCACGACAAACGTGATGAAGAACAGCACCAGGCCCAGGTAAATCAAAGCAGCCTGGTGCAGGCCCTCGCCCGCTTCAGCGAACTCGTTGGCCAGCGCCGACGTGATGCTGTTGGCGGCCTGGAAGAGACTCAGCGAATCGAGCTGGTTGAAATTGCCGATCACGAACGTGACCGCCATGGTTTCGCCCAAGGCCCGGCCCAGGCCCAGCATGATGCCGCCCACCACACCGGCTTTGGTGTAAGGCAGCACGACCTTGGAGACAACTTCCCAGGTGGTGGAGCCCAGCCCATAGGCGGACTCTTTGAGCAGCACCGGTGTCACTTCAAACACGTCCCGCATCACCGAGGCGATGAAGGGAATGATCATGATGGCCAGGATGATGCCCGCCGACAAAATACCGATACCGACGGGGGGGCCAGACACCAGCGCGCCCAGATAAGGCACGCCGCTCAAAAGGCTTTGCAGCGGCTGCTGTACGTAGGTGGCCAGGATGGGGCCGAACACCAGCAGGCCCCACATGCCGTAGACGATGGACGGCACGGCGGCGAGCAGTTCGATGGCGGTGCCCAGGGG
>NZ_JBFUGX010000750.1:0-1823 GCF_056402675.1 Polaromonas sp. P3_C2
CCCGTGGCTACGGTGGCGGCGCTGCGCGAAACCTCGGTGCTGTTCGCGGTGCTGCTGGGTTGCTGGCTGCTGAAAGAAGTTTTTACCCTGCGCCGACTCATCGGCACCTGCGCCATCGTCGCAGGTGTCATGGCTATACGGTTAGCTTAGTTCTGCACATATTTCCTTTGATGTGAGGCCTGAACCATGACTGCCACGACGCTTCCCAAGCATGCAGAGATCGTGATTGTGGGTGGCGGCATCGTTGGCTGTTCTGTGGCCTACCACCTGGCCAAAATGGGCAAAACCGACGTGCTGCTGCTCGAGCAAGGCAAACTCACCAGCGGCACCACCTGGCACGCGGCCGGCCTGGTCGGCCAGATGCGGCCCAACCGCAACATGACGCAGATGAGCAAGTACGGCATTGAGCTGTATGCCTCGCTGGAGGCTGAAACGGGCCTGGCCACCGGGTGGAAACAATGCGGCAGCGTCAACGTGGCGCGCACGCCCGAGCGCATGAAGGTGCTCAAAAAGCAGGTCGCCATGGCCAACAGCTTTGGCGTGGAGTGCCATGAGATCTCGCCGCAGGAAGCTGGCGAGAAATACCCGATCATGCGCATCGATGACCTGCAGGGCGCGATCTGGCTGCCGGGTGACGGCAAGGCCAATCCGGCGGACCTTTGCATGTCGCTGGCCAAGGGCGCGCGCAACCGCGGCGTGAAGATGGTTGAAGGCATTGAGGTGACCGGCGTCATCATTGAAAACGGCAAGGCCGTGGGCGTGAAGACCGCGCAAGGCGACGTGCGCTGCGAAGTCCTCGTCAATTGCGCCGGCCAATGGGCGCGCCAGTTCGGCAAGCTGGCGGGCGTGAATGTGCCACTGTATTCGGCTGAGCATTTCTACATCGTCACCGGCAAGATTCCGGGTGTGCACCCCATGCTGCCGGTCATGCGCGACCCAGACGGCTACATCTACTACAAGGAAGAAGTCGGCGGCCTGGTGATGGGCGGCTTTGAGCCCCAGGCCAAGCCCTGGAAGATGGACCCGATTCCGGCGACCTTCCAGTTCGAATTGCTGGACGAAGACTGGGACCAGTTCGAACCGCTGATGACCGCCGCGCTGCACCGCACCCCGTGCCTGGAGACGGCCGAAGTCAAGATGCTGCTCAACGGCCCCGAAAGCTTCACGCCGGACGGCAACTTCATCCTGGGTGAAGCGCCCGAATTGCGAAACTACTTTGTCTGCGCGGGCTTCAATTCGGCCGGCATTGCCAACAGCGGCGGCGCGGGCCGGCTCATGGCCGAATGGATTGTGGGTGGGGAGCCCAGCACCGATTTATGGGACGTGGACATCCGCCGCTTCGGCAGCTTTACCGGCAACCGCAAGGCACTGGCCGAGCGCACCGGCGAGACGCTGGGCCTGCACTACGCCATGCGCTGGCCGCGTCAGGAACTGGAAACGGCGCGGCCGTTGCGTACCTCACCGCTGTACGACATCCTGGCCGCCAGAGGCGCGGAGTTCGGCGGCAAGAATGGCTGGGAGCGTGCAAGCTATTTCAGGCCGGAGGGCCAGGCGCGCCCGGAATACTCCCTCGACAAACCGGCCTGGCTCCCGTGGATGATTGAGGAGCAAAAAGCCACGCGCGAAACCGTTGCCCTTTACGACCAGACCTCGTTCTCCAAATACCTGTTGCAGGGCCGCGATGCGCTGGCCGTGCTGCAGCGCCTGTGCGCCAACGAGATGGACGTGTCTGTCGGCAAGATGGTCTACACCGCCATGCTCAATGAGCGCGGCGGTTTTGAAAGTGACTTGACCGTGATGAGGCAAGCCGCGAACCAATTCCT
>NZ_JBFUGX010000751.1:0-1820 GCF_056402675.1 Polaromonas sp. P3_C2
AAATCGGAGGGCCTGTCCGCGTTTAGGCAACCCGAAATCGATGCCGCTGTGAAGGCATTCGGGAAGTCCAACCCCTTTCTCTCCATCAATCCGGAAATTGTTAAAAAAGAGGCGATCTAGAAAGCGTTTCGACTTCTACAGCAAGCCCAACTCGGCCATCGACACTGCCTGTGCGCTGGTCACCACAAAATGGTCCAGCACGCGCACGTCGACCAGCGCGAGCGCTGACTTCAGCGTTTGCGTCAGCGCCTCGTCGGCGCGCGAAGGTTTGGCGGTGCCGCTGGGGTGGTTGTGGGCCAGCACCACGCTGGCGGCGTTGAGCGCCAGGGCGCGCACCACCACTTCGCGCGGGTAGACGGACGTTTGCGTCAGCGTTCCGCGAAACAGTTCTTCGAGCACGATCAGCCGGTGCTGGCTGTCGAGAAACAGCACCGCAAAAATCTCGTGCGGCCGGCTTCCCAGCTGCAGCTGCAAATAGTCGCGTACCGCCTGCGGCGTGTCGAACAGGGTCTTTTCACGGAGCTTTTCGGCAAGCGCCCGCCGGGCAAGCTCCAGCACTGCCACCAGCTCGGCGCGTTTGGCCGGGCCCAGGCCTTTGACGCTTTTCAGCGCTTCGGGGCCGGTGTGCAGCAGCCCGGCAACACCGCCAAAGGTGTCGACCAGTTCCTGCCCCATCTGCAGCGCATTCTTGCCGGGCAGGCCGGTGCGCAGCAGCAGGGCCAGCAGCTCGGCATCGCTGAGCGCGCCGGGGCCGCGGGCCAGCAGTTTTTCGCGGGGGCGGGCGTCTTCTGGGAGGTCTTTCAGGAGCATGGATAGTCTGTGTTGGGAGGAAAGCCGGTGCCGGTGAGGCTAAAAAACCGGATTAAGCCTGATTTGGCCCGGTCAAGCCGTACTTTCTACAATAGAGGCAGTTTACAAACACTTGCCCGGCGCCAGCCCGGCCGCAGAAAGTCTTATGTCCACCGTGGAATCCCCCGACACTACCCTCGTCCAGCAARGCTCGTTCCTGACCTTGCATTACCGCATGGCCGGGCCCTCCGTGGACGGCAAACCGGGCGCGGACATCATCAACACCTTTGACGGCAAGCCCGCCACCCTGAGTCTGGGCACGGGCGAGCTCTCGCCGGCCATTGAGCAGCGGCTGATCGGCCTGCCCGAAGGCACGCGCACAACGTTTGAGTTGCCCGCAGGCGTTGCCTTTGGCGACCGCAATCCGGAGCTGGTGCAGTGGGTGGCGCGCAAGCTGCTCAACGAGCTGGGCGACCCGGATGAACAGTACAAGGTGGGCGATGTGGTGCAGTTCCCCACGCCGGATGGCGCGGGGCAATACGCGGGCGCGGTTCAGCAGGTCAAAGAGGGCGGCGACGCGGTGCAGTTTGATTTCAACCACCCGCTGGCAGGCCAGCCAGTGGTGTTTGAAGTGCAAGTAATAGGCGTTCTATGACTGAATCCAAAGTGCTTCCTCAGGAAATCCTGCTCGCTGAGCCGCGCGGTTTTTGCGCAGGTGTGGACCGCGCCATCGAAATCGTCGAGCGTGCCCTGACCAAATTCGGCAGGCCGATTTACGTGCGCCACGAGATCGTGCACAACACCTATGTCGTCAACGACCTCAAGCAAAAAGGCGCGATCTTTATTGAAGAGCTCGATGACGTGCCCCCGGGCGCTACGCTGGTGTTCAGCGCGCACGGCGTGAGCCAGGCCATCCAGAAAGAGGCCGAGCGCCGCGGCTTCCAGATTTTCGACGCGACCTGCCCACTGGTGACCAAGGTGCATGTGGAAGTGGCCAAGCTGCACAAAGAAGGCTACGAGTTCATCATGAT
>NZ_JBFUGX010000752.1:0-1817 GCF_056402675.1 Polaromonas sp. P3_C2
GGACTGCACATGGCAACCGTCATAAGACTGGCCGTCCAGCAGGGGCCACTTAAGAAATCACTACATCTCAAACTCGTTGCGCCTCGGCAGCAATCAAAAATAGAGAGTTCCTTCCCAACTTCTGAACCTCCTAATAGGAAAGCTCTGGAAGATGGAAAGGAACTAATAGAAAAGCATCTCAATGGACACTTGAAAAAAATCGCTCTTACAAAAGAGCTGCAGTGTTTGTGGGGGCGCGCGATTCTTGAGTGGAGTCGAAGTTCGTTCGAGAACATGCACTCACGTTGTAAGCGTGAAAACTATGCTGAGGTATCGCCGGAGTTTTCTACGTTCTACAAATTTCTGTTTTATGTTGGGCCGAGAACTTCTCAAGAGCTCTCAATTGATCGCATAGACAACTCTAAGGGATACGCACCGGACAACTGTCAGTGGGCCACAAAAAAGGAACAAGCTGGCAATCGCCGAAATACGATCTATCTGACCCACGACGGGGATACCAAACCTCTAACCCGTTGGGCGGAGCTTACGGGGGTGGCGGTCCGCGAACTGCGCGCACGCCGCGATAAAGGGCTAAGCGATAGCGAGGTAATTACGGGAGAAACTCTCGTCGTTTTACCGGGCACCTCAAAGTGGCCTCCGCAGAGTTGGAAGGCGTATGAGGCTACTGTTCAGGCCTGCAGAAGATGGAGTAGAGCTGACCGCGAAAAGCTGGCGAACACCATTCTGGCTAGGCTTCGAGGCATTGATGAAATGATGGACTTCGACTGCATACGCGATGAAGCAATGCGGGAACAAAGAAAGGAGCTCGTTGACGCAGAACTGCGATGGAGCGAAGAGTACGGTCGCCTTGAAGGTTTACTCCGGCAGGTTAGGGCTATCCGAAGCTAGAGCAATGACGTTCCACAGAAAGACACAGAATGCCACATCAAAATAATGATCTAAGTCCGAAGCAAAGACTGGCGGTGCAATTAATTGCACAGGGACTCTCGCGCAAGCAGGTATCTATGAAGCTTTCAATAGACCCCGGAACCCTGTCTAGATGGCGAAGAATTTCGAGCTTTCAACAGGAATTAGAGAAAGCGTTGGCTCAAGGGGAAAGAGATGTCATGGACACATTTCGTGCGTCAAGAATTGCAGCATTTGACCGTTTGTCGAGTCTCGTCGCCTCATCAAATCAGTCGGTTGCTCTTAAGGCAATCGGATTAATTGTGTCGAAAAATCCGATGAAACTGCCTGAGAATGACGCCCCAGACTTCCTTGCTCAGAAAGAGAAATCCCATTGGGACAAGATTCTTCAAGAGATATTGGACGCTGGCGGCTAACCTCATTTGCTGCGAACGCAGGTGCCCTTAGATTCTGCCTCTTGGACAATGGCGGTACTCTCCATCCATCCGCTTCCCCGGGCTCTCGCATAGGCGTAGAGATCTGTGCAGTCGATTCGGTCTGATGAGGACCTGCTTCCCTTTGCTCGCGCTTCCTTTTCTGAGGCTTCAATGCTGGCTTTTCGATCCAGCTCACGCTTTGCTGCTAATGCCGCTGCCCGCTCTCTTTCGGCAGTCCACTCGGTTTTTTCCTCTTTTGCGCCAGCAATCGCACCGCAGGCGACTTCCTGATAGACCACTGTCCCGTTGGCAAGCGAGCAACGAAAAACCTGTGCGACAGCTTCGCTGGGCGCGTTCAATGCAAGCCAGCAAGTCGAACTCAGCAGAACGCGACTCGCTCTACGCATACCTAAAAGTGCTTTGACCATTACGAACTCCATTGGTTAAGACTTCATTCTGCCGCATATATTAGGAAGACTAAAGGGCGTGTAGACC
>NZ_JBFUGX010000753.1:0-1816 GCF_056402675.1 Polaromonas sp. P3_C2
TATTGCCCCGGCCGGTTGTGGGTTTGCTGGCTTTGTATTTCGGCGCCTTTGCCGCATACTGATAGACCGTCCTCGCCCTTATTGGGCATCGGGAGTACCTATGAAACACACCTTATTGCTTTCTACCTTGTCGTTGCTGCTGGCTGGCGCGGGGAATGCTGCATGGGCGCAGCAGGTATACCGCTGTGCAGGAGTCGGGGGTGCGGCCCCTGAATACATCAACAACACAAAAGACGCCCAAACCCGGAGCTGCAAACTGTTGTCCGGCGGCAATGTGACGGTGATGCAGAGCACGCCGGTGCCCAAAGCCGCGGTTCGCGTGGCTGCGGCCGCAGGCTCTAGCGGCCCGCGCACCGATGGCAGCCCCGAACAGCGGGCCCGCGACAACGATTCGCGCGCCATCCTTGAGGCCGAACTGAAAAAGGCCGAAGCCAAGCTGGCCGAGCAGCAAAAAGAATTCAACAACGGCGAACCTGAGAAACAGGGCATTGAAGGCCGTAACTACCAGCGTTACCTGGACCGCGTGGCCGAGCTCAAGGACAGCATCACCCGTAACCAGAGTGATATTGCCGGCCTGAAGCGCGAAATTTCCCGCCTGCCTGGCCCCCCGCCTGCTGCGCTCGTCGCCAATTAAACCAGCGCGGCAAGTCCCAGTAAGCCGGCTTCTGGAGGAAAATGGACGGCTTGAACAAGCCCTCCATCCGCGTCGCTTTATCGTCCGTCCCGGTCAAAGGACTTCCCCCGCGCTTTCAGGCGTTTGACCTGYTGGCCACGCTGGTGGCAGTGGTGCGTACCAACGGCACCGTGGTGTTTGCCAATGCCGCGCTGGAAGATGCGCTGGGCACCTCGCGGCGGACCATTGAAGGCTCACAGCTCCCCGATTGCTTTACCGAGCCGCTCATTTTGCAAAATGCGCTGGAGGGTGCGGGCAGCAATGAATTTGCCGCCCTGCGTTACGACGCGTGGCTCAGGCGCCTGAACCACGAACCGCTGCCCGTGCATGTGGTGGTGGCGCAAACCGACACCCCGGGTGAGGCGATTGTGGAGCTGCTGCCGCTGGAGCAGCAAGCCAAGCAGGAGCGCGAAGAACGCCTGATCGACCAGGCGCAGGCCAATAAGGAGTTGATCCGCAACCTGGCCCACGAGATCAAAAACCCGCTGGGCGGTATTCGCGGCGCTGCGCAATTGCTGCAGATGGAAATCGGCAAGGACCTGACCGAATACACCCAGGTCATCATCCATGAGGCAGACCGGCTGCAGACGCTGGTAGACCGTTTGCTGGCCCCGCACCGCCGCCCGCATCTGGTGGGCGATGTCAATATTCACGAAGTGTGTGAGCGCGTCCGCTCCTTGATCCTGGCGGAGTTCCCAAAAGGTTTGAGGGTTACGCGCGACTACGACATCTCGATTCCTGATTTCCGCGGAGACCGCGAACAGCTCATTCAGGCGGTGCTGAACATCGCACACAACGCCGCGCAGGCTTTGGCGGAACGGGTCGCGGCGGGCAATGCGCACATCACTTTCAGGACAAGAATCGCCAGGCAGGTAACTTTTGGCAAGCAGCGCTATCGCTTGGCATTGGAATTGCATGTTATCGACAATGGACCGGGTGTGCCGGACTCCATCAAAGRCCGCATTTTCTATCCGCTGGTATCCGGGCGGGAAGGTGGTTCGGGGCTGGGGCTGACATTGGCGCAAACCTTTGTCCAGCAACACCACGGTTTGATTGAGTGCGACAGTGTGCCGGGCCGTACAGATTTCAAGCTGCTGATACCGCTGCCTTGAAATGTGTTCTCAGCCATGATTGATACATAAC
>NZ_JBFUGX010000754.1:0-1815 GCF_056402675.1 Polaromonas sp. P3_C2
GGTCGTTCAAGTCCCGCTCGGCATCCCATGCATTCCACTTCGGCGGCTCCGGCTCCTGGATTTCACCGTCTAGCGCCAGGTTCCCTTGCTTCCCGGCCTTCTTGTCCGCCTTCTTCTGCGCAACCTCCGCAGCCAGTTCCTCCTTGAGCGTCGCCAGCAACGCCCGCGCTTCCTCCCGACCCGCCTTGCCGGCCTCGATCCGGTCCACCAGCTGGGTGCCCCGCGGATACCACTTGCCGGTTTTCTCGATCTGGTTCATGACCAGGACCAGCTCCAGATCCTCCGTCGTTTCACTCTCCAGGAACTGCCGGGTGTTCCAGCCCAGGTTTTGCACCGACGCTGCCAGGTGCTTGGACACCCAGGACTTGGACTTCTTCACCAGCTGGCAAATCTCCGTCAGCGTCTTGCCCTGATCCGCCAGGCTGCGCAAACCCGCTGCCAGCTCCAGCAGCGACAAATCCTCCCGCTGCACGTTTTCCACCAGCTGCAGGGTCGCCGCCCGCAGGTCGTCCGCCTCCCCAATCAGCGCAGGCACATGGCTAAACTCCGCCAGGTGCGCCGCCCGGCAACGACGCTCCCCCGCAATCAGCACAAACCGCTCTCCCCAGGGCCGCAGCAACACCGGCTGCAGCATGCCCTGGGCTTTCAGCGATTCGGCCAGCTCCAGCAAATCGTCCTCAGCCAGGCCGGATACCGTGCGCACCTGCGGCTGAAAGTCGATCATGTTCAGGGACACAAACTCCAGGGCCGGTTTCGCATGCGAAACGCCTGCATCAGCCACGGAAACGGTTTCGGTAATCACAGCAGTCATGGGAATCTCCAAAAGGAAGTTGATGAACGAGGGAAGTTAAAAAAACATCCTCTCGCTCGGGCTTCCTCGTTCCCCCGAGTAGGGGGCGGAGGGGGGTGCTGGTCRATCAACAAGRRAAAACCGGGATGACCCGGTTGYCGCTGTATTRAAAAYCCYCCCACAAGTGCCYCTCAMACCGGGACGGGGTCTTGTGGGGGGATTCAGCGGCGACCGGGGCAGCGCGGTTTTTTCACAGGGGCAGGCCTGGCGCCCGCAGCCRACGTGACACAAAGCGCAGCGACTGGCACCCAAGGGTGCAGCCGGGCCGGTTACGGGGAGCGATGGTCAAACACAATGGAATCGGCTGTTTAAGCTGTACTCGTCCATATTGAGGAGGCGATCACCGCGCTGCCCGGCTAGAATCGATTTGCGGGGTTTGGTCCTTTTACTATCGACCTGAACAAAACTCAAAATGGGCGAAAAGTCTTTTAATAATAAGCACTTGGTTGGGTTTTTAGCGACCAGGTTATACCGCAGGCGCGATGTTATACCGCAGACCTTGCGGTATACATTACGTTAGGTTGCAGAATGCTCGCTCGTGCACTCCGTCTGCTTCTGGTCGTTCTCGGCGTTGCTGGTACCAATACGGCAATGGCATGCTCGTGCGCATCAGGTGCGGACTACGAGGGGCAGTTTCTTGCCGATATCTTCGCTCGGGCGGAGATCATCGTTCATGCACGGATTGTCGAACTCGACAGTCCCTATGAAGCGCGCATCGAAATTGCCGAATCGTTCAAAGGCCGTCCCGTCAAGCTCGTGGCGAATAGCGCCCCGAGCAACATCTGCGGAACGAGATTCCAGTTGGGTGAAGAGGCTGTCTTCTTTGTGTACCACGGTCTCGTTAGCTACTGCGGGCGCCTACCGGTTACCTCGGAGCTCCTGCAGCGTCTGCGCGCATATGGAAAATAGCGCGCTGCAACCTAACAAGCTAGTCGACACGGACGCCTTGCGGCGTACGGTCGCTG
>NZ_JBFUGX010000755.1:0-1813 GCF_056402675.1 Polaromonas sp. P3_C2
CATCATGTACACGGGCTTCGTGGCGCTGCAGATGGCCTTGTTCCAGGCCAGCACAGGAGGTCAGGAGTTTTCGAAAAAAGGTGCCTTTACGCTGGTGCATCCGAACGGAAAACGCTACGAACACAGTTTTGAGTCCTTGCTGTCCAGTTTGGAAAAAGAATACGAACGTTCACCCTTCTATTTGATGGCCTGCGAGCCCAACTGGGTCTATCCCCTGTGCAACACAATGGGAGCCGCGGCATTGCGTGCCCACGATGCGCAGTACGGTCAGATGAAATGGGCCGGTCACGCGCCAGAGTTCCGCCGGCATCTGGACGCGGAGTTTCTGGATGGCATGGGTCGCTACGTGCCATGCCGTTCTACGTACACGGGATTGGCCTTGCCGGCCATTGGTGGTGCAATGCCCCTGGCGATGCCCTGCTACTTTTTGAATGCGCTGGAACCTGACCTGGCGCGTCGCCAATGGCTGTTGTTGAGACGTCAGCTGTTCGATAGTCGTGAGGGACTTCGACGCAGTGAATTCTGGCCCATCGATACGGGAAACTATGGTTTCTCAAGAGGGAGTGCTTACGCGGCGACGGCCTTGGCGGCGGTAGAGTTGGGCGATGAG
This sequence comes from Polaromonas sp. P3_C2, assembly GCF_056402675.1. Classification (NCBI taxonomy): domain Bacteria; kingdom Pseudomonadati; phylum Pseudomonadota; class Betaproteobacteria; order Burkholderiales; family Comamonadaceae; genus Polaromonas; species Polaromonas sp. P3_C2. Next base: position 611 of record NZ_JBFUGX010000755.1, read on the forward strand.
TGTGTGTATCAAAACTGCATGGATGCCCTGGAGTACGAGTGTCCAACTACTCTCAGTCATGGGGTCGCCCACAGGAATAAGGCCTCGGTATGGGCGCATGGTGTCGAGCTGATGGCGCACTCGGGAGGGCACGACAGCTTTCGAAACCTGATCAGTAACCCGCTTCCATCAAAAGGTCCCAGATTGGAACCCCTGTCCTATCCCGATGTGCTGGTTGCAGCTGCGCACTTCGATGCTGTGAGCAGCTCTTTGCAGGCGGTGCTGTACGGCGGAGCCGGTGATGGCATTAAGAGCTTGGGCGTGTCGGGCTTGCGTCCGTTGGCACCTTATCGGGTCACAGGCGCATGCCTGACGCAGGTTCTGGCTGATGACATGGGAAATGTGTGCTTGCAGATTCCGCTTGCTGGGCGCACCTGTTTGACGCTGGAGCCGGCCGGCGCGCTGTGATGGGTTGCTGTATTTTGATGGCCACGGTATGGGGCTGCTTGTATGGGTTGCAGGTTATGCAGGTGTGCACTGTTCGACGTTCATGTGTTGCCCAGGCTTGGCGCTTGGTAAACAGGAAGGATGGGAAATGAAAGAAGTCCCTCATGCCCGCGCAGCGCAACGATTCACTCTGGTCGCACGCCTCAAGAGCTTTGGTTATGCCTTCGAGGGGATTGCCTTGATGCTTAAAACACAGCACAACGCATGGCTGCATCTCATCGCCACAATACTAGTGACGGGGCTGGCCGGTTGGTGCCGAGTGGACGCCGGCGATTGGCGCTGGCTGATTGGTGCGATGACCATGGTTTGGATGGCAGAGGCCATGAACACTGCAGTGGAGTCGCTCTGCGATGTTGTGTCGCCACAATATTCATTGGCGGTCAAATGCGCAAAGGATCTTGCTGCCGGCGGCGTGTTAATTGCGGCTTGCGCAGCAGCGGCAACCGGTGTCATAACCTTCTGGCCCTATTTGGGAGATGGCCTATAAGTTTCCGTCGGTGGCCCTGCTCTTGGAGTTAGCCTGAGTTGGTTGCGGAGGTGGCTTGCCGGGTGATTGCGCTGTGCGTGACGCGCCCGCCTTTAAAGACTTGAATCACAGATGGAGCTTATGTGGATCAGATTTCGACAGGATTCAAACAAGCCGCGTAGCAACCTGCTTATTTGGTGGGAGTTTTGCTTTCTAAACCTCAAAAAATAAAGGACACCGAAGTGTCCTTT
>NZ_JBFUGX010000756.1:0-1805 GCF_056402675.1 Polaromonas sp. P3_C2
CAGAAGGAGCAGTGCAAAGTCTTTTCGCTGGAGGAGCCTTTTTTCTCGGCCATTGGGGGGATGCCTTTAAGGAGCCTGAAGGGGGAACTGTTACCTAATGATAACCAATAAAAAAACGGCGTTTCTGTTACAGAAAACGCCGTTGTTGCAGTGCAACTGAAGAGCTTTCGACGCTCAGGGCCGCTTGGAAATGACCTGGTCGACCAGCCCGTACTCTTTGGCGTCTTCCGCAAACATGAAATAGTCACGTTCGGTATCGCGTTCGATCTTTTCGATAGGCTGGCCGGTATTGGCCGCCAGGATGCGGTTGAGCTGGTCCCGCGTCTTGAGAATGTCGCGGGCATGGATTTCAATGTCCGACGCCTGGCCTTGCGCACCACCGGATGGTTGGTGAATCATGACGCGGGAATTAGGCAGCGAAAAGCGCTTGCCTTTAGTGCCGGCCGACAGCAGGAAAGCACCCATGCTGGCCGCCATGCCCACGCACAGGGTGGAAACGTCGGGTTTGATGAATTGCATGGTGTCGTAAATCGCCATGCCGGCCGTCACGGAACCGCCGGGGGAGTTGATGTAGAAGGAAATGTCCTTGTCCGGGTTTTCGCTCTCCAGGAAGAGGAGCTGGGCCACCACCAGGTTGGCCGTCTGGTCATTGACCGGCCCCACCAGGAAAATCACGCGCTCCTTGAGCAGGCGCGAATAAATGTCGTAAGAGCGCTCGCCACGGCCGGATTGCTCGATGACCATGGGCACCATGCCCAAGCCTTGTGCATCCTGCGCGCCGGCTTGCGGGGCCRTATAAGCGCCGCCGTAAATACTGTTTCGGACCATCATGTTTTCTCCAGAGATGTTTGTACTGTACCCAAAAACTCCCCCAGGGAGTTTCGGCGATGGCTGACAACAGATTCGCGAGCTGTTGTGCCGTAGCTCAAAGAAATTGGGGCCTGTGCCGCAAAGCACAAGCCCCAATGTCAGCAAAGGCGCTGAAGAATCAGTTCTGGCCCATCAGCTCGTCAAAGGAGATGGCTTTTTCGCTGACTTTGGCTTTGCCCAGCACGAAGTCGGTCACGTTGTTTTCAATCACAACAGCCTCGACTTCGGCCATGCGACGGTTGTCGCTCAGGTACCAGCGCACTACGTCTTGCGGCTTCTCGTAGCTGGCGGCCAGCTCTTCGATGTGCGCCTTGAGCTGCTCAGGCTTGGCCTGCAGGTCATTGCTGCGCACCAATTCAGCCACCACCAGGCCCAGGCGCACGCGCTTTTCGGCTTGGGGACGGAAGATTTCTTCGGGAATCGGCGCCTTGTCGGCGTCCTTGATGCCGCGCTGCTTCAAGTCGGCGCGGGCGCCTTCGATCATGCGGTCCAGCTCGGCCTGGACGCTGGACTTGGGCAGGTCGAGTTCGGCGTTGGCGACCAACGCGTCCATCACGGCGTTCTTGTTACGGGCCAGCAGGCGGAACTTGACTTCGCGCTCGAGGTTTTTCTTGATGTCGGTGCGCAGGCCTTCGACCGTGGAGTCAGCGATGCCCAGGGACTTGGCCAGTGCTTCATTGACTTCGGGCAGGTGAGCTGCTTCGATTTTTTTGACCGTCACGAGGAAATCGGCCTGTTTTCCGGCCACATCTTTACCGTGGTAGTCGGCGGGGAAGTTCAGGGGGAAGGTCTTGCTTTCGCCGCTTTTCATGCCGCGCACGGCGTCTTCGAATTCCTTGAGCATTTGCCCGTCGCCGATCAGGAACTGGTAGTCCTCGGCCTTGCCGCCGGCGAAAGGCTCGCCGTCGATCTTGCCTTCGAAGTCGATGGTGGCG
>NZ_JBFUGX010000757.1:0-1792 GCF_056402675.1 Polaromonas sp. P3_C2
CATCATCAGTGGCTATACGGTGAAGAATCACATGCAGCGCATATTCCAGAAGCTCAACGTATTTAACCGGGCCCAGGCTGTCTCCAGGATTACGCGGGTGAGCTTGCATGGATGATGTCAATCCGCTCAATTCAGCCTCGGCATGGCTTAACCGGCGCGAACCCCGCTCCATGGGGTTGGGTCGAAGTCATCTTTTCACCGCAGTGGAGGCCGCGCTGGACCCTCTGGTTCTGGTGTTCTCGCTCTGGGGACTGGCTTTGTTCTTTGAAGGGTCGGTGCGTCCTGCCTATCTAATTTTGTCGGTCATCGTGTTTTCGCTGACGTTTCCCGGTACCTCCCAATTGCGTTTGCCCGTGTGGAAGGTGTTCTCAAAGATTGCATTTCACTGGATATGGATTGCCGGCTTGTTGCTGCTGACGGGTTTTGCCACCGAATATTTCTATAAATTTTCCATGACGGTACTGGTTAACTGGCTATGGGTCGCGCCGGTTGCCCAGGCGGGTGCGCATGTGGCTCTGCGTGCTGCCGCTCCGCAGTTGCTGAAATTGCAGGGGGCGGTTCGGGGTGCTGTCATCGTCGGTATGAACGAGCAGGGCGTTTCTCTGGCCCGGCACATCACAGGTTCGGCGTATTCGGGCATTGATTTGAAGGGTTTTTTCGACGACCGCGGGGAAGACCGCAGGGAGTCACAGGATGACTACCAACTGGTGGGAAAAATTGACGACCTTCCGGCTTACGTCAAGCAGCACCGTATCCAGTTTATTTATCTGTCCTTGCCCATGGCATCGCGGCCGCGCATCCTGCAGGTGCTTGATGGCCTGAAGGACACCACAGCGTCGATTTATTTTGTCCCCGACATGTTCATTACCGACCTGATACAGGGCCGCAGCGATTCGGTCTGCGGGGTCACGGTGATATCTGTCTGCGATACGCCGTTCCGGGGTGTCAGCGGCGTACTGAAGCGGGCCAGCGACATCGCGCTGTCACTGCTGATCCTGTTGCTGATTTTTCCGGTCATGCTGGTGATCGGGATCATGGTCAAGCTTGACTCTCCGGGGCCTGTCATTTTCAAGCAGCGGCGCTATGGCTTGGACGGTGAGCAGATTCTGGTCTACAAGTTCCGGTCCATGGCTGTTACCGAGGACGGTGGCACGATTCAACAGGCTCGCAAGAATGACATGCGGATCACCCGCCTGGGCGCTTTTCTGCGCAAAACCTCGCTCGACGAATTACCGCAATTCATCAACGTATTGCAAGGGCGCATGAGCATCGTCGGCCCGCGACCGCACGCCGTGGCACACAACGAGATGTATCGCTCTCTCATCAAGGGCTACATGGTTCGCCACAAGGTCAGGCCCGGCATTACCGGCTGGGCTCAGGTGAATGGGCAGCGCGGCGAAACCGACACGCTCGACAAGATGCAGTCGCGTATCGATTGCGACCTGGATTACCTGCGCAACTGGTCGCTGCAGCTCGATTTTTTCATCATTCTGAAAACGATCCGCCTGGTCTTCAAGGACAGTGCGGCTTACTAAAAGCAAAAAAAGGACAGCTGATGCCTCACCGCGACCTCCTTCCCATTCCGCTCTTGTTGCTGAGCCTGTTTCCGTTGGCGGTGCATGCCGATGAGCTTGACACCCTTCAGTTCAAGGCCGGGCAATCCGTCACGCACGACAGCAATGTCTTCCGGTTGTCCGATACAGCGAATGCCCAGGCATTGATAGGAACCACGGACCGCGCGGACACAGTTTCGGTGACGACAGCAGGTTTTAAGATAAACAAGCCTTTCGGG
>NZ_JBFUGX010000758.1:0-1789 GCF_056402675.1 Polaromonas sp. P3_C2
GGCAGAAGCCGACGTGGTGATGCTGGTCGGCGCGCGCCTGAACTGGCTGCTGTCGCACGGCAAAGGCAAGACCTGGGGCGGCCCGAACGCCGACACCCGGCAGTTCATCCAGATCGACATCTCGCCGACCGAGATGGACAGCAACGTACCGATCGCCGCACCGCTGGTCGGCGACATCGGCTCGTGCGTCTCGGCATTGCTGGAAGGTTTGGGCTCAAAGTGGGCAAAACCACCGGCCGAATGGACTCAGGGGATCGCTGAGCGCAAGGACAAGAACCTGTCCAAGATGGCGGCAACCCTGGCGCTGAACCCGCCGACAATGAACTTCCATAGCGCGCTGAACGTCATCCGCAATGCGGTTAAAGCACGCCCCGATGCCATCGTTGTCAACGAAGGCGCGAATACGCTGGATTTCGCGCGCAGCATTATCGATATGTACGAGCCGCGCAAACGCCTTGACGTCGGCACCTGGGGCATCATGGGCATTGGCATGGGCTTTGCCGTTGCTRCCGCCGTCACTACGGGTAAACCCGTAATCGCGATCGAAGGCGATAGCGCCTTCGGTTTCAGCGGTATGGAAGTCGAGACGATTTGCCGCTACAACCTCCCCGTCTGCGTTATCGTCTTTAACAACAACGGCATTTACAAGGGGACCGACGTGAATCCGCTGGGCGGCGACGTGGCACCCACCGTGTTCGTCAAGAATGCGCGATACGAGATGATGATGCAGGCTTTCGGCGGGGTGGGCGTTTTGGCCAACACCCCAGCCGAATTGGCGAAGGCGCTGGACGAAGCCGTTAAATCTGGCAAGCCGACCCTGATCAACGCCATCATCGACGAAACCGCAGGGACCGAAAGTGGTCGAATCACCAGCCTGAATCCGCAGAGTGCTGCAGCAAAGAAGTAATCCAAAGCCATCCCAAGGAGAAATCAAAATGAGCAACAAACCACTCGCAGGCATCAAAATCATCGACTTCACCCACGTTCAGGCCGGTCCCGCCTGCACTCAGATGCTGGCCTGGTTCGGCGCTGACGTAATCAAGGTCGAGCGTCCTGGCTCTGGCGACGTTACCCGAAGCCAGCTGCGTGACATCGAAGGCGCTGACGCGCTGTATTTCACCATGCTCAACAGCAACAAGCGCGGCCTGACGCTGGACACCAAAAAGCCCGAAGGCAAGGAAGTGTTGGAGAGGCTCATCAAGGAATCCGACGTGATGGTCGAGAATTTTGGTCCCGGCGCGCTGGACCGTATGGGATTCACCTGGGAACACATCCAGTCGCTCAACCCAAAAATGATTCTGGCATCCGTCAAGGGTTTCTCTGACGGCCACCATTACGAAGACCTGAAGGTTTACGAAAACGTGGCCCAGTGCGCAGGCGGTGCAGCGTCCACCACCGGCTACTGGAAAGGCGAGAACTCAGGCCCCACCATTTCGTCTGCCGCCTTGGGCGACAGCAATACCGGCATGCACCTGGCCATCGGTATTTTGACGGCCTATATCGGCCGCCAGAAGACTGGCAAGGGCCAAAAAGTCGCCGTGTCCATGCAGGACAGTGTGCTCAACCTGTGCCGCGTCAAAATGCGCGACCAGTTGCGTCTGGACAACCTTGGCTACCTGGAAGAGTACCCGCAATACCCGCATGAAATGGAAGCTTTCAAAGACGGCGTGGTGCCGCKCGGCGCCAATGCCGGCGGTGGCGGACAACCCGGCTGGATTTTGAAATGCAAGGGTTGGGAAACCGACCCCAACGCGTACATCTATTTCACGGTCCAGGGTCACGCCTGGGA
>NZ_JBFUGX010000759.1:0-1789 GCF_056402675.1 Polaromonas sp. P3_C2
ATCAAGCGAAGCAGCGTGTACGGATAAAAAACCTTGGACTTAAATCTACATTCCCCGGAACGCCAGCTGATCGAACTCAAAATGGAGCACGCCGATCTCAATGCGCTGGTGGACCTGACCGCGCACGCCTTTCCCATTGACGAGTTGTTGCTCAGGCGCCTCAAAAAGCGACGTTTGCAGCTTCGTGACCAGATTGCACAGCTTGAGCTGTCGCTGGATCCCCCAGAGCCTGCTTGATGACCCTTGCGATTGAAGTCGAAGAGGCCTTCGCGCCGGGAGGCGTCCTGTCACGCGCCGCCGAGCATTTTGTGCCTCGCAGCGGCCAGACCGAAATGGCCCTGGCCGTGGCACGTGCCATCGAGGGTGCATATCCCTTGGTGGTCGAGGCCAGCACCGGCGTCGGTAAAACTTTTTCCTACCTGGTCCCCGCTTTGCTGAGCGGCGAGCGTGTGTTGTTGTCGACGGCGACCAAGGCCTTGCAAGACCAGCTTTTCGGTCGTGATTTGCCGCGGCTGGTGGAGGCGCTGGCTCTTCCGGTCAGCACGGCGCTGCTCAAGGGGCGGGCCAGCTACCTGTGTCTGCACCGCATGGAAATGGCGCGCCAGGAGGCTTATTTGCCCGACGGCGTTTCCGTGCGCGCCTTGGCCAAAATTGAAGAATGGTCCAAGCTCACGCGCACCGGCGACCTGGCCGAACTCCCGGGGCTGGATGAACGTTCGCCGATGATTCCTCTGGTGACCTCCACGCGTGAAAATTGCCTGGGCGCCACCTGTCCGCGTTTTCGGGCCTGTCATGTGAACCTGGCCCGCAGGGAAGCCATGGCTGCCGACGTGGTGGTGATCAACCACCACCTGTTTTTTGCCRATCTGGCGGTGCGCGAATCCGGCGTCGCTGAGTTGCTGCCTTCCGTACGCATCGCCATCTTCGATGAAGCGCACCAGCTCAACGAGACCGGCGTGCAATTTCTGGGAACAAACCTGACCACGGGCCAGCTTCTTGATTTTGCAAGGGACATGCTGGCAACCGGCCTGCAGCTGGCCCGCGGGCTGGTGGATTGGCAGGAGGTGGTGTCGGTCGTCGAGCACGCTGCGCGCGAGCTGCGTCTGTGTGCCGGGAAACAGTACCCAGGCACCAAACTGCGATGGGTGGGTGAGTCTCCGGAGGGGTTGAATGCGGCTGAGTGGAACAGTGCGTTGCAAGTCATTCACACGTCCTGCGAGCGGGCTTGTGTCGCCCTGGATACGGTCAGTGAAATCGCGCCTGATTTCGTTCGCCTCCATGAGCGTGCCGAGGAACTGGCGGAACGCGCCCAGCGTTTCGTTCATGCATGCGAACCGGGCTGCGTGCGCTGGGCGGACGTGGGAACCCAGCTCCGGCTGGTCGAGTCGCCACTGGATATTTCGAAGGCGGTGAAAAGCAAAGTGCTGGGTGCCTCCGCCGGCTCGGCGAAGTCCTGGATATTCACCTCCGCCACACTGGGAGATGACGACAAGCTCAGCTGGTTTACCAAGCCTTGCGGACTGGAAGATGCCGAGGTCTTGCGGGTAGGAAGTCCTTTTGATTACGAGAGGCAGGCGGCATTGTATGTGCCTGAGGTGTTCCCCAAACCGGGAGACCCGGCGCACACCATGAAAGTCGCCGAAGCTGCAGCGAGATGGTCGGGACGTCTCGGGGGGCGCACCATGGTTTTGACGACCACACTGCGGGCTTTGCGCACCATTGGTGATGCACTCAGAGAGGTTTTTCTGAATTCGCCGGACATGGAGGTGCTGGTTCAGGGGGCCATGCC
>NZ_JBFUGX010000760.1:0-1784 GCF_056402675.1 Polaromonas sp. P3_C2
GCCTACGGCCAGGCCGGAGCCATTGAGGGTGTGCACAAACTCGTTCTTGCCTTGCGCGTTCTTGAAGCGGGCCTGCAGGCGGCGGGCCTGGAAGGCTTCGCAGTTGGAGACCGAGCTGATTTCGCGGTAGGTGTTTTGCGCGGGCAGCCACACTTCCAGGTCGTAGGTCTTGGCGGCGCCGAAGCCCATGTCGCCGGTGCACAGCAGCATGACGCGGTACGGCAGGCCGAGCTTTTGCAAAATGGCTTCGGCGTGGCCCGTCATGGCTTCCAGCGCTTCGTAGCTTTTGTCGGGGTGCGTGATCTGCACCATCTCGACCTTGTCGAACTGATGCTGGCGGATCATGCCTCGGGTGTCGCGGCCGTAGCTGCCGGCTTCTGAGCGAAAGCACGGCGTATGGGCGGTGTACTGAAGCGGCAAGTCAGCCTCGGCGACGATTTCATCGCGCACGAAGTTGGTCAGCGGCACCTCCGACGTGGGGATCAGGTACAGCGCAGTGCTTTCGGCTTCGGCTGCACCCTCTTGCCCGCCCTTTTTGGCGGCAAACAAATCTTCTTCAAACTTGGGCAACTGGCCGGTGCCGCGCAGTGAATCGCCATTGACGATGTAGGGCGTGTAGCACTCGGTGTAACCGTGCTCGGCGGTTTGCACATCAAGCATGAACTGCGCAAGCGCGCGATGCAGGCGCGCCAGCGGGCCTTTCATCACGGTAAAACGCGAACCGGTCAGCTTGGTGCCGAGTTCAAAGTCCAGCCCCAAAGGCTGGCCCACGTCGACGTGGTCTTTCACTTCGAAGGAGAACGCGGCCGGCTCGCCGCCCAGGCCTTCGATCGGGCTCCATTTGCGTACTTCGACATTGCCGGCTTCGCCCGCGCCTTGAGGCACGCTTTCATGCGGCAGGTTGGGCACAGCCAGCAGCAGGGTTTGYATGTCGGTCTGGATCTGATCCAGCCGCGCAGCGGAAGATTCGAGTTCGGCCTTGGAAGCGCTCACCTGCGCCATGATGGCGCTGGCGTCTTCGCCCTTGGACTTGAGCTGACCGATCTGCTTGGACAGCGTGTTGCGCTGGTTCTGCAGCTCTTCGGTGCGGATCTGCAGGGCCTTGCGTTCGGCCTCCAGCGCCTGGAAGGCTTCCACATTGAGGAAGGCTTGCGGGGTTTTACGGGTTTCCAGCCGGGCAATAGCCGAAGGCAGGTCTTTGCGAAGCAGGTTGATATCTAGCATGGGGCCATTGTATTTTGTAGGGCTGCGGTGGACAGGGCCCGTTCAGCTCAGTTCAGGCTGGCCGGGTCCAGGTTGGCACCGCAGATGATGAGGCAGACTTTTTCGTCGGCGCGCGGACGGTAGCGGCCGCTTTGCAGCGCGGCCAGCGGCAGGGCCGCCGCGGGCTCCACCGCCAGTTTCAATTCTTTCCAGAGCCATAGCTGCGCGGCGCGTATCGATTCGTCAGTCAACAGCAATGCATCGCGCACATGTGCCTGGGTGGCGTCCCAGGCCAGGCTGCCGATGCGTTTGGCACCCAGTGAGTCGGCGGCGATACCGCTGACGGCCACGTCCACCGGCTCACCAGCCTCGCGGGCTTTGTACAAGGTGGGCGCCAGCTCAGGCTCCAGCGCCACCACACGGCTGCGCTGCTCAAACCAGCTGGCCACGCCGCCAATCAGGCCGCCGCCGCCCACGCTGACGAGCACGGAATCAGGCACGCCACCCTGCTGCTCAATCTCTGCCGCCATGGTGCCGGCGCCGGCCAGCACTTCTGGCTGGTCATAAGCGTGTGTCAGCAG
>NZ_JBFUGX010000761.1:0-1777 GCF_056402675.1 Polaromonas sp. P3_C2
CGCCCGGGCTGTGCAAGGCCTGGGGGCGGCCGTGATGATGGCGCTCACTATGGCGTTTGTCGGCGAGGCGGTTCCTAAGGCCAGAACCGGCAGTGCCATGGGGCTGCTCGGCACCATGTCTGCGGTCGGCACCGCGCTGGGGCCATCGCTGGGCGGTGTCCTGATTGCTGTATCGGGCTGGCAGGCCCTGTTCTTCGTCAACGTACCGCTGGGAATCCTGACTTTTTTCCTGGTGCATCGCTACTTGCCCGTTGATCGCAAGGAGCGGAAGGCAGATCGTCCCCGCTTTGATCGCCTGGGCACACTGCTGCTGGCCTTGACACTCGCGGCCTACGCCTTGGCCATGACAACGGGGCGCGGCCATTTCGGTCCGATCAACATGGCGCTGCTGCTGGCGGCTGTTATCGGCGCCAGCTTTTTCGTGCTCGTCGAATCGAGAGCGAAATCCCCTCTGGTCCGGCTCGCGACGTTCCGCGCTCCAGGCTTGAGCGCAAGCCTCGCCATGAACACGCTCGTTGCGACCGTGATGATGGCGACGCTTGTGGTCGGGCCGTTTTATCTGTCCCGTGGTCTCGGGCTCAACGCCGCGCTGGTCGGTATCGTCATGTCGGTCGGCCCCGTCATTTCAGCATTGAGCGGCGTCCCGGCCGGCCGCATGGTGGACCGCCTGGGTGCGCCGTTCATGGCCGTCGCCGGGCTCATCGCCGTGGCCACCGGCGCGGCGGCGCTGGCCGCGCTTCCAGCGATGTTCGGTGTTGCGGGCTACGTGGCCGCCATCTTTATCCTGACCCCGGGATATCAGCTGTTCCAGGCCGCCAACAACACCGCTGTCATGACGGATATTCCTTCGGACCAGCGGGGTGTCATTTCCGGCATGCTCAACCTGTCGCGCAATCTGGGGCTCATGACCGGGGCCTCCGCGATGGGGGCCGTGTTCGCGTTTGCCTCAGCGCCGGACATCACGACCGCGGGTGCCGGGGCTGTTGCCACCGGCATGCAGGTCACGTTCGCGGTTGCGGCGGTGCTGGTTGTCATCGCAATCGCCATCGCCATCGCTGCCGGGGGCCGCATGCGCGCAAAACCCAGGCTCAGCCGCTAACTTTCTCTTCTTTCGTCACCAGCCAGATCCCATAACAAACCAGCAACAAGGCCAGGCCGTTTTTCCACTCCAGGAAGCGCTCATCCAGAAACACCGCCGACAGCAGTGTCCCAAAAATCGGCACCATGAAATTGAACACCGTGATCATGCTCACGCGGTTGTACTTCAGCAAAATCGTCCACAGCGAGAACGCCGCGGACGACAGCACCACGAGGTAAACCATCAACAGGGTGGACTGAAGCGTGAAACCCCTCAATGTTCCGCCGGTAGCAACACCGATCAGCAGCAGCGCCAGGCCGCCTATGGCCAATTGCCAGCCTGTCAGTACCACCGAATCCACGCGCTGCGACACCTTCTTGCCGTAAATACTGGCGGCCGACAGCACAAAAGCGGCGATCACCACAAAGCCTTCGCCCAGCAGCGTGAAGTCGAAGGTCAATAGGCCTTCGCTGAAGTTCACCACCATCACGCCGGCAAAGCCCACCATGCAGCCCAGCACCTTGTTGAAGCTGAGCCGGTCATTCTTGTAGATGTAATGCGCCAGCAGCACGCTGAAGAAGGTGCCCGTTGCATTCATGATCGAGCTCTTCACGCCGGTGGCGTACGCCAGGCCGATGTAGAAGAACACATACTGCAGGCTCGTCTGCGTGAGGCCCACCAGCGTCACCTGGCCGAAGG
>NZ_JBFUGX010000762.1:0-1776 GCF_056402675.1 Polaromonas sp. P3_C2
GCGTTGCGCCAAGGACGGGAAGCTCAACGGCCCGCCACACGCTCCCCTTTGTCATTGACGACCTGTTCACCGTCTTCCTTGCTGAACGCACCCCGCTGCGGCGTGAGCAGGATGTCCAGCACGGCTTCCGAAGGCCGGCACAGGCGCGTGCCTAACGGCGTAACGACGATGGGCCGGTTGATCAGGATGGGATGGGCCAGCATCGCGTCGATCAGGGCTTCGTCGGCCAGCGTGGCGTCGTCCAGGCCAAGATCCTTGTAGACAGATTCCTTTTCCCGGATTACCTCTCGCAGCGGCACCGCCATTTGCGCAACCAGCTCCCGCAGCGCCTCCCGCGTTGGCGGGGTTTTCAGGTATTCGATGACCTCGGGTTCGATGCCGGCATTGCGGATCAGCGCCAGCACATTGCGCGACGTGCCGCATTGGGGGTTGTGGTAAATCGTGACGGCGGAAGGCATAAGTTTCACTCCTGAAAAGGGATTGGTTGCATCGATTCAATAATTCAATTATATTTGAATTATGGAAGCATTAATCCCAAACCTTGATTTTCCCCCGCTTGAGGAAGGTTCTGCCGTGAAGGCCCTGGCAGCGCTGGCGCAAGCCCAGCGCCTGCGCGCGTTCCGCGCCCTCGTCGTCGCCGGGCCTGACGGATTGACGCCGGGCGCGATGGCCGAACAACTGGGCGTCGCACCGAGTGCCCTGTCTTTCCATCTCAAAGAGCTCTCACACGCCGGCCTCGTCAACAGCGAGGCGCGCGGGCGCAACCTGATCTACCGCGCCAACTTCGGGCAAATGAATGCGCTGCTCGGCTACCTGACAGAGCACTGCTGCGAAGGCGGCACTTGCGAGGTAGCCACCCAGGCCGATTGCAGCAACTGCTGAACGCCACTACGCGATTACGCGCCACACCTCCATCACCCACAGAGCCAATCCAACACCACCACCCAAGGAGAGCCCCATGAAACGCTTCCATGTCCACGTCCACGTGAAAGATCTCGAGCAGAACATCGCCTTTTACTCGGCCATRTTTGACCAGCAGCCGGCCCGCACCGAAGCCGACTACGCCAAGTGGATGCTCAGCGACCCACCGGTCAACTTTGCCATTTCGACGCGCGGAAATGCGCCCGGCGTGGACCATCTGGGCATTCAGGTCGACAGGCCCGAAGAGCTGCAGGCCCTGAAAGCCAGCGCCACCCGCGCCGACATGACACTGCTGGATGAAGGCCCCACCACCTGCTGCTATGCCCGCAGCGATAAATACTGGCTGACCGACCCGCAGGGCATCGCCTGGGAGCAGTTCCACACGCTGGACAGCATTCCTGTTTTCAGCGAGTCGAAACCCACACCAAATAAGGCCACAGCCCAATCCTGCTGTGCGCAAGCAGCTAGAAATACTGTAGCAACCGTACAGCTTTCCGAAGCCCCACGATCGGCCCAAGGCACCAAAGCCTGCTGCTAAACAACGGCCAAGAGAAGAAGCCCCCCATGACAACGCAACCCATCAACGTCCTTTTCCTGTGCACCCACAATTCAGCCCGCAGCATCTTGGCCGAAGCCGTGTTGAACCATATCGGCCAGGGCAGGTTCAAAGGCTACTCGGCAGGCAGCAGCCCGCGCGAAAACCAGCAGCCCAATCCGTTGGGGCTGCAGACCCTGCGCACCGCGGGCATTTCCATCGAAGGCCTGCGCAGCAAAAACTGGGACGAATTCGCCTTGCCAGACGCACCACACATGGATCTGGTCATTACGGTTTGCGACAACGCGGCGGGTGAGGCC
>NZ_JBFUGX010000763.1:0-1773 GCF_056402675.1 Polaromonas sp. P3_C2
GCCCAGGCACAGCAGGGTGGCCTCCTTGGGCAGGGTCTTGCCTTTGGGCCCGGCTTTTCTGGAGCAAGCCGCAGCCAACAGCAGCGCAGAGCAGGCAGCGCCCAGCAGGAGTTGGCGGCGAAGGGAATGGTGATGCGAGTCCATGCGTCGTGCCGGTTTATTTCAGGTTATCGGGTGGAGCCGGGTGCGCGGCCGGCGCCTTGTCTTCCGGATGCAGCTGCTTGCGGCTCAGCGAAGGGATGATCAGCATGCGCACAGTCTAACCATGCCAAAGCGCATCTGGACACCACTGCAAGCGCGAGGTAATGCAAGGGTAATCACTGCGTAATGACGGGGTAAAGCTCCGTTTGCCTTACACGGCATTCACAAGAGCGGGCCAACAATGGTTTTACTGAAGCGCAAAGGCCTTTGAAAGCAGCGATTCAGGAGCAGCCCCCACGGCCGCTTGCCGAGACGGAGATTTATCGCCGCCACCGCAAGTTGCCCACCGGGTTGCTGGCAATCAAACGCATAAGCATTCCAAGGAGAACCCCATGAAATCGAAATTCCTCACTGTCTCATTGCTGGCCTCAGCCCTGTTCGCCGGGCTGGGATTTGCACCTGCCATGGCGCAGGGTACTAATACACCCGGCATTGACCAGGCGCAGCAAGCCATCAGCGCGCGTATTCAGCAGGGTCTGGCCTCCGGCCACATCACGCCGTCCGAAGCGCAGGTGCTGTACCGCCGCGACCAGGAAATCGCGGCTCGCGAGGCACGTTTTAAATCCAACGGCGTTGCCACACCACAAGAGCGCCAGCAGCTGCGCGCTGACCTGGACGGCCTCAGCGCCGAAGTGGAACGCATGATGAACAACCGCGATGTGGCGGGCAGGCCTGGCAATGCCGGCAATACCCCCGGCATCGACAACCGTGAATTCCAGATCAGCCAACGCATTGACGAAGGCGTGCGCACGGGTCACATCACGCAACGCGAAGCCGCCAGGCTGCACCAGCGTGAACGCCGCATTGAGCGCCACGAGGCCCAATTCAAGTCCGACGGCGTGGTGACCGCGCAGGAGCGCCGCCAGCTGCGCAACGAGCTGACATCGCTGCGCGACGACGTGGAACGCATGATGAACAACCGCCGCCGCGGTTAAGCGGTTAAGTAAAGCGCTGTTCGGGGGCGCCGCCACGCGGTGCCTGGACAGCTGCCATGCGCAAGCAAGGCGCGCCGGTGCCTATTGAGGCGCCGGCGCCTTTTTTTTGCCTGCTGCATCGCGCGTGTTGCGCCGGCGTGGGCGGCGGGCGCACGCTTCAGGCGTGTCATTGACCTGCATCAATACGCGAGCAGCGGGCGGCTTATAAAGTGGCTTTTTTTTCTGCGTCGCCGCACGCATTCAGCTATGCCCATAGAGCTTTACCGTGACGACAGGCATGCCTGCCTGATGTTCACCGACCTGATCGAGGAAGACGCGCATGCCGTCCAGTCCAACCAGTTCCTGATTGTCGACAACGGCACCGGCGCCGTGATCGACCCGGGCGGCAACCTGGCGTTCAACGAATTGTTCCTGGGCATGTCGCGCCACTTCAGCCCGCAAAAACTGTCTTACATCATCGCCTCCCACGCCGACCCCGACATCATTGCCTCGCTGGACCGCTGGCTCACGTCCACTCCGGCACAGCTGGTGATCTCGCGTGTGTGGGAGCGTTTTGTGCCGCACTTCACCAAGGTCGGCAAGACCGAGCAGCGCCTGGTCGGCGTGCCCGACAGCGGCGGGCGGTTGCCGCTGGGGC
>NZ_JBFUGX010000764.1:0-1771 GCF_056402675.1 Polaromonas sp. P3_C2
GTGCTCGGTTCAGGCGGGGTCTCGCTCGAACTCGCTTCGCTCAGACAATCGCGATCCCTGATCCGCCTGAACCTGCGCTCCTCGGCGCAKACAGAAGGGSTAATCGGGAGCGGGGACTGAAGACAAATACCAACTCCAATACCRACAAGGACACGCCATGGCGTGTCCTTGTTTCTTCAGGTATTCGTATTCCTTCCCCACCCCCTTGTGGATGCGCCGAGGAGCGSAGGKCCAGACGGATCAGGGCAAAAACTTGTTTGAGCCGCAGGCGAGTTGTTTTTGACCCCGGCTGGMCCGAGCACCGCAGGTTGCCCGTAGCGYAGCGAAGGGACGCAGGAACCAGGGTCGCCTTTTCTTTGCTTACTTTCTTTTGGCGAAGCAAAAGAAAGTGAGTTGCATGCCGGGCAACCCCCGGCCAGCAAGACTCAGCAAAGAGCTCGGCCACAACATCACCAACCGCTCGATCAGGCGAGGGGCCGCCTCACACAAACCTCCCGAACACACCCCCGTAGCCACCGATGCCCAGGATCCGCATCCAGCCGCGGATGCCAGAGCAATGACACCGTGATCTCCGGCGTGGAGACCGGCAGCGCAAAACTGTGCATTCCGGCGCGCAGGTTCCCGGTATGCCGTTCGGGAACCGTGGCGATCAAGTCGGAAGACCGGGCCAGTGCCAGTGCCGCCGCAAAGCCGCCGACGATGGTGGCGATCTCCCTTTCGAGCCCGAATGGGTGCAAGGCTTCATCCACCGGCCCCTTGCCCTGGCCCCGCCGCGAGACGTCGATATGCCTGCCGGCGGCGTAGCGGGCGGGCGTGATCTCTCCCTCGCCCAGCGGGTGTCCCATTCGCACGACGCCGACGAACCGGTCCCGGAACAAGGCCTGCACCCGCAGCTCCGGTGCCGCCGTCTTTCCCACCACGCCGGTTTCAAGGTCGACGGTCCCGTCGCGAAGCTGTGTGCTGTCCTTGTCGAGCTTCTGTACGAAGCACAGCCGTACGCCGGGTGCTTCATTCGCGACGCGTGCAATAAGCTCTGGCCCGAAGTTCTCCACAAAACCTTCGCGCGTGCGCAGCGTGAACGTGCGGACCAGCTGTTTGAGCTTGAGCTTTTTGGCGGGGCGCAGCACCGCTTCTGCGTCTTGCACAAGCTGACTGACGCGCTCACGGAGTTCGACGGCCCGCGGTGTGGGAACAAGGCCGCGTCCAGCCCTGACCAGCAGCGGGTCGCCGGTTGTTTCGCGCAATCGGGCCAGCGCCCGGCTCATCGCTGACGGGCTCAGCCGCAGGCGCCGGGCTGCGCCCGCCACGCTGCCTTCCGCGAGCAGCACATCCAGGGTGACAAGAAGGTTGAAATCGGGCGCAGCCATGCATCGACCATAGCGCAATTTGGCCATGAGATGGCGTTAAACGCACTCATAAAGTGCAAATGATGCGTCTTCCGCCATGCCAGGTAAAGAACTACGCTCCCAGAGAGCTCCATTTCGGGGAACCACGACCCCCTCTACCTGTTTACCCGCTTGCCCACTTTGCCCACTGGACTATCTTGACCACTCCCATTGCACCCACTGTTCCATCAACAAACGCCAACGCGGAACCGGCGCCGCCGGTCCGATGGGTGCTGGCCAGCCTTTCACTGTCCATGCTGCTGTCCTCGCTCGGCACCAGCATCGCCAACGTGGGTTTGCCGGCGCTGGCCCAGGCGTTCAACGCCTCTTTTCAGGAAGTGCAGTGGGTGGTCCTGGCTTACCTGCTGTCCATCACCGCCCTGATC
>NZ_JBFUGX010000765.1:0-1770 GCF_056402675.1 Polaromonas sp. P3_C2
GTTCTGGAAACGGCCGCTGACCCGGTGGACCATGGCCTTGTTATCCCTGCTGCTGCTGGCCGTGCTGGTCTTGCAGTGGGCTGTCCAGCAAAGGGACACGCTGGCCGCCCTGGAGCCCCGGCTCGTGCCGGCGCTTCAGGGTATTTGCGGCCAGTTGCACTGTGACATTCGTGCGCCGCGGCATATCGAGTCGCTGGTCATAGACAGCTCCACCTTCAACCGCATCGGCCCTGATGCCTATCGCCTCAGTTTTACGCTCAAAAACACGGGTGTGACGCTGCTGGAAATGCCGTCCCTGGAAGTGACCCTGACCGATTCGCAGGACCAGGCCGTGGTGCGCCGCATCCTGACGCCGGCACAGTTTGGCGCCAAATCGCCGACCCTGGCCCCCCGCTCCGAAATGCCCGGCCTGGTCATCATGAAAATATCCGGTGATGCGGACACTGCAGCTGCAGCGTCGCCGCCGTCTTCTGCGCCGGCGGCTCCCTTGCGAGTGGCTGGCTATCGTGTCCTGGTTTTTTACCCCTGATTGAAACGAGAGAACTGAATGTCTGCTGTTATTTGTGGCTCCCTGGCGTTTGACACCATCATGACCTTTGAGGGGCGCTTTTCGGAGCAGATACTACCCGACCAGTTGCATATCCTGAATGTGTCGTTTCTGGTGCCGGCGCTGCGCCGCGAGTTCGGTGGCTGCGCCGGCAACATCGCCTACAGCCTGCAGCAGCTTGGCGGCAAGCCGCTGCCCATGGCCACGGTCGGCAGTGACGGCGCCGAGTACGTGGAGCGCATGAAGACGCTGGGCATCAGCACGGAATTTGTGCGGCAGGTGGGCGACACCTATACCGCCCAGGCGATGATCATGACCGACCGGGACAACAACCAGATCACGGCTTTTCATCCGGGTGCCATGATGCAGGCCCATATCACCCGCATTGACGCACGCGATGACATCAAGCTGGGCATTATTTCGCCTGACGGGCGCGATGCCATGCTGCAGCATGCCGAGCAGTTCAAGCTGGCCGGTATCCCCTTCGTTTTTGATCCAGGCCAGGGCCTTCCCATGTTTGACGGCAAGGAGCTTTCCCACTTTGTGGAACTCTCCACCTGGGTGACCGTCAACGATTACGAGGCCAAAATGCTGTGCGACCGCACGGGCCTGTCATGCGCCGAATTGTCCCGCCGGGTGCAGGGCCTGGTGGTGACGCTGGGCGCGGAAGGTTGCGAGGTCTGGATTGGCGGCGAGAAAACCCTGGTGCCACCGGTAAAGGCCGGATCAGTGGTCGACCCGACAGGGTGCGGCGACGCTTTTCGCGGGGCTTTGCTGTTTGGCCTCGAAAAAGGCTGGACGCTGGACCGCTGCGCCGCCTTGGGGAACCGGGTGGGTGCGCTCAAGATCGCCACGCGCGGTGGCCAGAACTACACGTTGAATTCCGAACAAATCAGTGCTTGAGCAAGACAGAATGGGCGCCGCCAGCTATTAAATTAATAGCATGCGATCGTTCCCTTGTCGTAGGCGGCGCGGCTATGGCTCGCGGTGGTCCAATGCTTTTAGCCATTCATTCCATGCAGCCTGGCTTGCCGCTTCAGCGCTGACGCGCAACTGCTTGCGCCTTGAGGCTTCTCCGCGGGCCAGCGTGACCGCCTGCTGCGGAACGCCAAGGCAACCGGCCAGCCATTTCACCAGCGCCTGATTGGCTTTGCCGTCCACGGGCGGTGCCTGCAATCGCAGGCGCAGCGCCTGCTGCCCGGCCTCTCCATGCAGGCCCATCA
>NZ_JBFUGX010000766.1:0-1766 GCF_056402675.1 Polaromonas sp. P3_C2
GTATCCATCCAGCCTTTTGGCTTTCCGGACTTGCTCTCGATCTGCGCGGCTGCTGCATCGCCGATGTTCCGCGCGGTGCCCTTTGCGTCACCCTTGAACTGGCTCAGTCCCCCTGCGCTGAGGCCAAGTTGTCTGGCGATGCGGCCCAACATGCCGACAGGTGATTCGCCGGTGGCCAACTCCTTCTCGCTGAACTCCCGAATGATGATCAGCAGGTTGTTGCGCCGGTTTCTATTGACGTTCTCGGAGTCCATGTGACGTGGTTGCAACAATCCAGATTATTTTGCATCGACCCGTTGACGATGGTGTAAAAAGATTTTACATTACCTTTCATCGCTACTTTGGCATCAACCCTTTCCACACACTCATCATGAAACCGATAGCCGCCAACGCAAGAAACAACCCCTCCGTCTGGGGTGGTGCTGCCGTGCGTCGCCGTGACGTTCATCTGGGCCAATGTCGTGGGCTGAGTTCTTTTGCGTTGTCCATTTTGCGGACCGCCATGTCCAAGCAGAACCACGAGGATTCCACACAACCGGGAGAAGGAGACGCCTGAGCGTACCTTCTAAATCTCTGACACCCAGAGGCCCGGTATCCGCAAGGAACCGGGCCTTTTTGTTTTTCCCTGACGGTGATCGTGCCGTCGATGCGCTTCAAGCGCGGGAGTCTTTAAAAATTTGCAGCGGGACAGCAGCCAAACACTGGATGGCAGCGAGTTCCGCAAAAATTGCGGACATAGCTCAGTAGGTAGAGCGTGAGCCTTCCAGGCTCAATGTCGTCGGTTCGAAGCCGTCTGTCCGCTCCATTTCGGGTGTGCCTGTTTCACGTCACCTGCGCGAGACCGAGGAGACGGTCTGGTGGCGTGTGTGCTGGCAGCCGGGGTTCATGGCCCCGGAAATGCAGTGCAGTGGGAGACCCCGGTTCGGCTTCATGCCGGCCGCTCACATGCAGGTACAGCCGAAATGGATTCAGTTTTTAGCCCGCGTAGCTCAGTCGATGGAGCGGTAAGGCAGTCGCCTTGTAAGCAGCAGGTCGGCCGTTCAAATCGCGACCGTGGGCGCCAGGGTATTTGTCACGTTCGTCTAGTGGCTCAGGACACAAGATTTTCATTCTTGTAGACAGGGGTTCGAATCCCCTACGTGACGCCAATTCCAGCGCTGGCAGCCAGGTAATTGGCTGGCAGCTGTTCAGTAAAGAAGCGCAGTGCTCGCAAGAGCGTAGTGCGGAAACCGGCCTCAAAGATAGGGTGGCACCGGAACTCGTAACCGGGAATTTTTGGAAGATTGGCCGAGAGGTTCAAGGCACTCGCTTGCTAAGCGAGAGCCCATGAAAGTGGGCTCATGGGTTCGAATCCCCTATCTTCCGCCATCTCTTTGATGGGCCGTTCGCCAAGCTGGTCCAAGGCATCGGGTTTTGATCCCGACATTTCGGTGGTTCGAATCCATCACGGCCTGCCATTTTTTCGGGTTGCATAGCTCAGTGGTAGAGCAGCGGGCTCATAACCCGCCGGTCGTTGGCTCGGTCCCAACTGCAACCACCACCTGCATCACCCAAGCCATTTGCGCGCATAGCTCAGCGGGACTCAGAGCGCGACCCTCCGAAGGTCGAGGCTGGCAGTTCGAGTCTGCCTGCGTGCAGCAGCAATAACCCAAATAGATTTTTCTCGCGTTAGCTCAGTCCGGAATCAGAGCATCTGCCTACGAAGCAGAGGGTCGGAAGTTCAAATCTTTCACGCGAGGCCATTCAGTTTTCATTCAGCTCGATTC
>NZ_JBFUGX010000767.1:0-1764 GCF_056402675.1 Polaromonas sp. P3_C2
GATCGCTTCGGGTCATGGATAAAGTAGCTGTACAGCGATGCAATCCGCCGGGGACGCATCACACCGCTGCACGGTCGCCTTACTTTTCGTTGTTGTCCAGCTTGGCGCGCAACAGGGCGCCAAGGTTGGTCAGGCCGGCGCTTTCGCGCGAAGACTGCTGGCTCAGGGTTGCCATGGCTTCCTGCTGGTCAGCGTTGTCCTTGGCTTTGACCGACAGCTGGATGTTGCGGGTCTTGCGATCCACATTCACCACAACTGCGGACACTTCGTCGCCTTCTTTCAGCACGTTGCGCGCATCTTCGACGCGGTCACGGCTGATTTCGCTGGCGCGGAGGTAGCCGATGATGTCTTCGCCGAGATCGATTTCAGCGCCCTTGGCATCAACAGTCTTGACCTTGCCGGTCACAATCGCGCCCTTGTCGTTGATCGACACGAACGTGGTGAACGGATCGGAATCCAGCTGCTTGATACCCAGGGAGATGCGCTCGCGGTCGACGTCGACTGCCAGAACGATCGCTTCGACTTCCTGGCCCTTTTTGTAGTTGCGAACGGCGGCTTCGCCGGGTTCGTTCCACGAGAGGTCGGACAGGTGCACGAGGCCGTCAATGCCGGCAGCCAGGCCCACAAAGACGCCGAAGTCGGTGATCGACTTGATGGGGCCCTTGACGCGGTCGCCGCGCTTGGTTTCCTGTGCAAATTCTTGCCATGGATTGGCCTTGCACTGCTTCATGCCCAGGCTGATACGGCGCTTGTCTTCGTCGATCTCGAGGACCATGACTTCGACTTCGTCGCCCAGTGCCACGAGCTTGCTCGGTGCCACATTCTTGTTGGTCCAGTCCATTTCGGACACGTGGACCAGGCCTTCGATGCCTGGCTCGAGTTCAACAAATGCGCCGTAGTCGGCGATGTTGGTGATCTTGCCGAACAGGCGCGTGCCTTGTGGATAACGGCGGTTCACGCCCATCCATGGGTCGTCGCCCATCTGTTTCAGACCGAGTGACACGCGGTTTTTCTCGGTGTCGAACTTCAGGATCTTGGCCACGATTTCCTGGCCAGCCGTCACCACTTCGCTTGGGTGACGCACGCGGCGCCATGCCATGTCGGTGATGTGCAGCAGGCCGTCAATGCCGCCCAGGTCAACGAACGCGCCGTATTCGGTGATGTTCTTGACGACGCCCTTGACGGAGGAGCCTTCCTTCAGGGTTTCCATCAGCTTGGCGCGTTCTTCGCCCATGGATGCCTCGACAACTGCACGGCGTGACAACACGACGTTGTTGCGCTTGCGGTCCAGCTTGATGACCTTGAATTCCATGGTCTTGTTCTCGTACGGAGACAAGTCCTTGATGGGGCGGGTGTCGATGAGCGAGCCGGGCAGGAAGGCGCGGATGCCGTTGACGAGGACGGTGAGACCGCCCTTGACCTTGCCGCTGGTCTGGCCGGTGACGAATTCGCCGGATTCCAGGGCTTTTTCCAGGCTCATCCACGAAGCCAGGCGCTTGGCCTTGTCGCGGGACAGCAGGGTGTCGCCATAGCCGTTTTCGACGGAGTCGATGGCCACGGAGACAAAGTCGCCGACCTGGACTTCGAGTTCGCCCTGGTCGTTCTTGAATTCTTCGAGCGGCACATAGGCCTCGGACTTCAGTCCGGCGTTGACGACGACGTGGTTGTGGTCGATGCGAACGACTTCAGCGGTGATGACTTCACCGGTGCGCTTTTCAGAGCGCTGGAGCGATTCGTTAAATAGATCGGCAAAAGATTCAGACA
>NZ_JBFUGX010000768.1:0-1758 GCF_056402675.1 Polaromonas sp. P3_C2
GTGTTTCTGACGGCATCCGGTGATCAGCATGGCTCCGGTCGCGGCCGAAAAAAGCAGATAAGACTCCTTCGCGCCGGCGTAGCCAGACAGTCCCAGCGTGAAAAATATGAGCCAGATGCCGACGCCCGCGATCATGATGCTCCTGGCCCACAGGTTTTCCCCCGGTGGCATATCGATGGTTTTCAGGAGTCGCGAAATCATGTTTGTCGTGGTCTGGGGTGTTTGAAGGTCGCAGGTCACAAGTTGTGCTCTGTGGATGTTGGTTTCAAAGAGTTCGTGAGTCGGTGCTGACGCCCGATACCGTTGACTGCAGGAGGTGAAACCATATTGCGTAGAGCCACATATGCCAGAAGCTCAGATCGGGCTGAATTCGCTGAGCGCCCATTACGAGAACCGCGCCGATGCTTAGTGACACCACCACGTTGACGCGTCCGTCGAATGATTTGTTGTCGGCCTTGGCGATGGTTCGCAAGGCGAGCCAGCCCATCGCCGCAAAAAGGCCGATGTAAAAGACCCCACCCACGATGCCGGATTCCAGCGTCGCGACCGCATAACCTACGGCAATCGAGTTCTGCACGGTTTGCATGCCGAGCGCGGCGCCGGTTCCGACCGGATGCGCCTTCAAGTAATCGATGACGATACGCAGCCCCTCTTTTCGGTCATGAAGGGACAATGATTTGCCGGTTGGTGTGGTACTCATCGCATGCGCAGTTCGAYGCACGCAGGTCTCACGGTCGGAAGAATGTTCTTTCATGCATCCTTCGACCAGTGTCATGGCGGATTTGTCGCTCAAGTTCTCAAGATACTGTTTGGTGCAGGCGCCGGCCAGGCCGTACATCAGCGCGATGGCGCCTATTGCACCCGCCAGGAAGATCACCAATTTATGATTGCCGACAGACCTTTTGATGACCATCAGAAGCAAAATCAGCACCAGCACCATGCAGAGAAAAAGCCCGGCACCGAGGGACATGCTAAGCATCAATCCGAGCACGATAACGGTGGACCGAAGATAAGCCTTCTCCGCGATGAGGAACCAGAACAGCGCGGGCATCAATGCGAACGCGTAGGTTCCCGGCTCCTCGCTGAGTCCCTGAATGCGGAACACCGGCGTGGGCGGGCATATAGGCGTGTTGGTGATGTAGTAGGCACCGAAGAAAACGTCCGCCGCACGTCCGCCGACTTCCATCGTGCTGAAGGGATGGATGCTGAGCAACACCGCAGCTATGGCGGCAAGCGAAAAAACAACTGTCGCGCCCATCAGGTTCGCATAGATGCGCATGCTTGCGTAGACAAATTTTCGATTGATGTGGAAAAGCAGAAACAGGAAAAACAGGAACTTGGTGAAGAGGATGCACCATTGCACGATGCTGGTCCTCGACGTCGCATGGACAGAAGCAATCAATAGCATGCATAGATAGCCCGCCCCGCAAATCAGCATGAGTTTATGCAGGGGCGTCAGCATCACTTGGTTGCGCTGCGCTGTGAGAGCGACGAACAGACAGATCACGAGCAGGCAGATCGCGAAACCGGCCTGGAACAGCGTGACGTTGAATTGCTTCAGCATCACCGGGAAGAGCGACCACGAAAATACCGTGAGAAAGATCAGCAATACCTGAGAGTCTTTGCTCCATGGAAGCTCAAAAAATGGATTTCTGATCATCTTGGCCGGCCTCGAGCGCGCTGCGAATCGGATTCGACGGAGCGCGGGGTTTTCATGACGCGTCTCCGACTATTTTCAGCAATGAGTCGGTGTATCGC
>NZ_JBFUGX010000769.1:0-1758 GCF_056402675.1 Polaromonas sp. P3_C2
GTGCAGGCCTGCCTTGACGCTGCAGACCGTTTGTCGCCCATGTTTTCCGGCGCCAGCCGTATCCGCAGCAAGGGCCGCCTGGCAACGTTGGTGGTTCGCACAGCCAACGAAGACATCGAAGTCCAGGCACCCGCACTGCTTTTGGACCAGGCCTTCAGCCTGTGCGACGGAACACGCACTGTCGACGAAATCCTGAAGAGTTTCGGGAACGCGCAGGAGCGCTCTGAGTTTGCCCAATTCATGGAATTCCTGCTCGCCGAGGGCGCTTTGATCGACGCCAGCCTGGTGAGCGCACACGCTGCGCACTACGCCTTTCAGTTCRGCCCTTTCGGCCTTTCAGCGGCCGCCAAATTGACAGGCAGCATTGCAGCACGCTTTTTGTGGAATGAAGAGCAGTCCGAGGAAACCCTGCCCGAGTCTGCCGCCAGAGTGGAAAGCACGCCGCTTGACCCTTTCTTTTCCGCGCGCACAACAAGCTATACCTTTGATGACAAGCCGGTATCCATTTCCGCGCTGCACAAACTGCTTTGGTCCCTCGCCGGTGTAGTCCGGGTCAAGCATCCGCGAATAGGATATGCGATGCCGCAACGCACCATCGCGTCTGCAGGTGGCATGCACCTGGTGGAGGTTTACGTGGCGCTGCAACGCCAGGTCGGTGACTATCTGCCCGGCGTGTACAAGGTTCAATACCCCGACGAGCGTACGGTATTGCTGCACCCCGTCGGGAACACACCGCCGCAGCTGGCCCTGGCCTTCGGCAAGCCCTGGGAGTTAACCTACGCAACGGGTGCCGTTTTCCTCGCCGCCGATCCGGCGATTGCAGCGACGCGCTACCGCAACCGCTCGCTCCAGTACCTCTTTATGGAAGCCGGTGCAGCGCTGCACAACGGCGCACTCAGCGCCGGTGCCCTGGAGCTGGGCTACGCAACAATAGGCGGGTATTACGAACGGCCGATCGCGCGCATGTGCGGACTCGGCCGGCAACTGCTGCTGGGTTCGGCCATGTTCGGTGTCAAGGCTACTTCCGAGCAAATTGCCATGATGGAGCGGATGCCGCTGATCGATTTTGCCTGGGTCAACGGCGAATCCGCGCTTTACTCCATGGGTTTTCACCTGGCGCGTGCAAAAATTCTCGATGAGAATGACGAGCGGCCGCACACCTGGGGCCGCGGAACAGACCCATTGCTGGCGGTACGCAAGGCCATTGCCGAAGCCATAGAGCGCGAAGGCTTCCGGCAACCGCGAGGCATCGTCGAAGGTAGCATCGCCGAGGTCGAGCATGCACTGGATCCCCGACAGTTCGTCTGCTACGCGGAGAAACAGTACGAGACTTCGAATTTCTTCTATCAACCATTCTCAGAAACACAATCCTATCCTTGGGCAGATGCGTTGAACCTGGAGACGGGCAAAAGGGTCCGGGTGCTGGCGGAACTCGTTTTTTCACGCAACAGCCTTGCTGCCCTCGGACACGACACCTCACGCCCGTATACCCAGGTGACATCCTCAGGTTGCGCCGCCAGCACCACTGTGGAAGACGCTACCGTTAGAGCACTACTGGAGGTGGTGGAGCGCGATGCGTTCATGCGGCATTGGCTTGCTCAAAAGCCAGGAACCCTGGTTCCCGCTGAACAATGGCCCGAGGACATTGCGCAGCGCATCGGCACCTTGCAAGCGGCCGGCTGCAGGGTGACGGTCCAGCATCTGCAAGTGCCATGGGCGCACGTGGCACTGGTTTCCGCGCAGCATGACGCCCAACAC
>NZ_JBFUGX010000770.1:0-1757 GCF_056402675.1 Polaromonas sp. P3_C2
AGGTCACCGCTCAATGGCTGGCCGATCAGCAGGGTCAGTGCGTTCTGATCCAGCGCACGCTGGCGCACCAGTTGGGCCAGCGATGCGCGGGCCGCTTCGGTCAATGACTCGGCCTGGCGGAAGTCCAGCTCGGAAGCGACGCCGTTGTCAAAGCGCAGCTTGCTGAGCTTGAAGGACTCTTCCCGTGTAGCCAGTGTTTGCTGCGTGATGGCCAGCAGTTCTTCGTCGGCCAGCAGGCTGAGGTAGGTGTTGGCCACCGATGCAATCAGGCTGATCTGTGCCGTCTTGCGACCTTCTTCCGTTGCCAGGTACTGCGCCAACGCCGCCTCTTTCAGACTGGAGACCCGGCCGAAAAAGTCGAGCTCGTAGGATGGCATCAGCAAACCGCCGGTATAAGTGCTGGTGATGCTGCCGTTACCGTTGGCATTGGGCTGGCGCGAACCGGTGATGCCGGCATTGATCGTGGGAAACTGGTCGGCACGCTGGATCCGGTACTGGGCCCTGGCTTGCTCAATATTGAGCACGGCGATGCGCAGGTCGCGGTTGTTGCGCAGCGCGGCCTCAATCAGCTGCCGCAATTTAGGGTCGCTGAAAAAAGCCTGCCACTCGATGTCGGCTGCCGCGACGGCCGGTGCGGTAGTAGCAGACTGCGCTTGCGCGGAACCGGTGGTGAAACCGGAAACAGCCGGCCACTGGTCTGCGATGGGGGCTGCCGGGCGCTCGTACTTCGGAATCATCGAGCAGCCGGCCAGGAGTGCCGCAGCACCAACCGCCAAAAGCTGCGGGAACCTGGGTTTCATGCTGGATTTACTCATGGGCTTTACCTTCACTTCCTTCTTCTCCGGTGATGCCTGCCGCCTTGGCATGCTCCGAATACATCCTGTTTTGCCGCTCGCTRCCCTTGAAGAGGCCGCGCACGACCACAAAGAACACCGGAACGAAAATCACCGCCAGGATCGTGCCGGTGATCATGCCGCCGATCACGCCGGTACCGATGGCACGCTGGCTTGCGGAGCCGGCGCCCGAAGCCAGTACCAGCGGCAGCACGCCCAGACCGAAGGCCAGCGACGTCATGACGATGGGTCGGAACCGCAGGTGCGCGGCAGCCAGCGCCGACTCGATGACACCTTTGCCCTGCGCCTGCAAGTCCTTGGCAAACTCGATGATCAGAATCGCGTTCTTCGCCGACAGGCCGATGATGGTGATCAGCCCCACCTGGAAGTACACGTCATTCGAATAACTACGCAGCAGCGTTGCCAGCAACACACCGATCACGCCTAACGGCACCACCAGGATCACCGCGAGCGGAATGCTCCAGCTTTCGTACAGGGCCGCAAGGCACAGGAACACCGCGAGGATGGCGAAACCATAGAGCAACATGGCTTGCGAGCCCGCAAGTTTTTCCTCACGCGACTGGCCCGTCCATTCGAAACCGAAGCCCTGCGGCAGTTGCGCTGCGAGTTTTTCCATCTCGGCCATTGCTGCGCCCGAGCTGTAGCCTGGCGCGGCGCTGCCGCTGATACGCACGGCCGGGTAGCCGTTGTAACGCACTGTTTGCATCGCACCCTTGATCCACCGCGTGCTGGCAAACGACGACAACGGAACCGGCAGGCCGCGGCTGTTGATGGCGTTGAGCCGGAGCAGGTCGTCGGGCTGCATGCGCGAAGGCGCGTCGGCCTGTACCACCACACGCTGCAGGCGCCCCTGGTTGGGGAAGTCGTTCACATAGCTGGATCCCAGCGAGGTCGACAGGACCG
>NZ_JBFUGX010000771.1:0-1757 GCF_056402675.1 Polaromonas sp. P3_C2
CTTCGACCACAGCGTAAACCGGCTTCTTGTGCTTGGCCTTCAGGCGCAGGATTTCGTCGTTCATCATGCCGGCCTGCACCGGGCTGCCCCCCGGCGAATTGATCAGCAGCACAACCGCCTTGGCGCCTTCGTCTTCAAAGGCGGCACGCAGCGCAGCGTTGACGAACTCGGCGCTGGCGTCGGCGCCCGCGGCGATTTCACCCTTTATTTCCACCACGGCCGTGTGCGGAACAGTCGCATCGCTGGCAGGCGTGCCGCGGTGCAGTGCCATCCATACCAGAGCGATGAAAAACGCCAGCCAGGACAGGCGCACAAAGGTTTTCCAGCGTCGYGTGGCTTTTTGTTCGTTGAGSGCAGCRAARGCCAGTTTYTCAAGCGTSGCGCGCTCCCAGCCGGGGGCGGAAGGGTCRRCGGCGGATTTTCTGGCCTGGGGATAAGGCGGAASGGATTCCGGCTGGTTGGGCCGGAAATCCGATTCGCGCAGCGAATCAGAGTCCATGGGAGGGTCGGGGCGATGGGGGTCGTTCATGGGCGATAGTTTAGAGAGGTATTAGAACTGTAGCGGTTTAAGGTTGTAAGCAGAATGCCAATAAACAACCCCTTCAATTTCTGAAAGCTCGATTTTGACCAGCCCTCCCTGGCAAGGCCCGCCGGCGCACAGGCCGGTATCCGGACGGTAAACGGCGCCATGGCTGGCGCATAAAAGCCACTGCCCCCCGGTATCAAACACCCGGTTGGGCTGCCAGTCCAGCTCCATCGCGACATGGGTGCAGCGATTGAGATACGCGTGGACCATTCCTTCGTAACGGACCGCAAAGGCGCGGCAGGTCTGCCCGGCATAAATGACGTCGAACGGCACTGCCAACCCGCCTTCAAGCAGGTCGCGGCTATTGCACAAAGCTTGCCGGGGTTCCGTGGACGTCATCGAAAACTACCCGTGGGCCAGCAGCCAGTCGTGCAGTTCCTGCACCGAATGCGCGACATGGCGCGGCGACAGCGCGGTAAATGTGTCCGGCTCATGCGCGCCATAACTCACTCCCACACTGGCACAAGCAGCATTGACCGCCATCTGGAGGTCATGGGTGGTGTCGCCCACCATCAGCACGCGCCCCGCGGGAATACCAAACTCCGCCATGAGCTCATGCAGCATGCGCGGATCGGGCTTGCCTGCCGTCTCGTCAGCCGTGCGGGATCCGTCGAACACGCCCTTGAGCTCTATGGTGCGCAGTACTTCGTCAAGGCCGCGGCGCGACTTGCCGGTGGCCACCGCGAGCAGGTGACCGCGCGCTTTCAGGGCGTCGAGCAGGGGAAGCACGCCCTCAAACAGGCTCAGGTCGTCGTAATGCGCAGCATAGTGATGGCGGTAGCGCTCGCCCAGTTGGGGATACTTTTCGGGGGGTACATCAGGCGCGGCATGAGCCAGCGCCTGCATGAGGCCCAGGCCGATGACGTAGCCGGCTTCCTTGTCGGTGGGGACCGTGCCGCCCACATCACGCACCGCGGCCTGGATACAGCGCACGATGATTTTGGTCGAATCAAACAGCGTGCCATCCCAGTCGAAAGCGATCAGATCGAAATTTCGGGTTTGCATGGAGATATTGTCTTAGGGAAGGCCTGCCTATGCGCGCACATGGACATACATTGAAATGCAGGCGTCAGTTGTTCCGGCTTTTACGGAGCCACCACGACGAGAACCCGTGAATTGCGCCCAACAAGACGCTTGTCAGGTCGAGCACCGTCAAATGGAACAGCGGTCC
>NZ_JBFUGX010000772.1:0-1754 GCF_056402675.1 Polaromonas sp. P3_C2
TCCTGACGGCGCGGGCCGCGGTCATTGAAACCGGAACGGTCGCCATAGCCACCCTGTGGTCCAGGAGCGCGGCCCTGGAAGGGAGCACGATCGTCACGGTCGTTGTGACGAGGTGCGCCGAAGCCGCCACCGCCAGCACCACCGCCAAAGCCACCTGCAGGCTTGCGGCCGGCATAGCCGCCACGATCACCACCACCGCCGAAGCTGCGGCCACCGCGGTCGCCGCGGTCACCGCCGAAGTTGCCGCGTGGGCGATCGGAGGTCGGGGCAAAGCGCTGCTGTGGCTCCAGACCGGCGATCACGCTGGGCTTGAGGTTCTGCTGCATGTAGTGCTCGATGTCCTGGATCTTGCGGCGATCGCGGAACTCGGCAATCGTGATCGCCTGGCCTTCGCGGCCGGCGCGGCCGGTACGGCCAATGCGGTGCACGTAGTCTTCGGCTTTCATCGGCAGGCCGTAGTTGATCACGTGGGTGATCGACGGAACGTCCAGGCCGCGGGCAGCCACATCGGTAGCGACCAGGATCTGGACACGGCCGTCGCGGAAAGCCATCAGGCGGCGGTTGCGCAGGCCCTGGCCCAGTGCGCCATGCAGCGCCACAGCGCTGAAGCCTTCCTGCACCAGGTCATTGGCCAGGCCGTCGCATTCAACCTGGGTGCAGGCAAACACGATCGACTGGTTCATGGTGGTGTCGCGCAGCGAATGATCCAGCAGCTTGCGCTTGTGGGTCATGTTGTCGGCCCACAGCAGAGACTGGGTGATCGACGCATGTTTTTCATGCGGCGAGTCGATCTCG
This sequence comes from Polaromonas sp. P3_C2, assembly GCF_056402675.1. Taxonomy (NCBI): domain Bacteria; kingdom Pseudomonadati; phylum Pseudomonadota; class Betaproteobacteria; order Burkholderiales; family Comamonadaceae; genus Polaromonas; species Polaromonas sp. P3_C2. The sequence goes on from NZ_JBFUGX010000772.1 coordinate 796, forward strand.
ACGCGCTGCGGCTGGCGCATCACACGCGTGGCCAGTTGCATGATGCGCGGCGCAAACGTGGCGCTGAACATCATGGTCTGCTTGCGCTCGATCGTGAGCTGGTTGACTTCGGTCAGGTCGTCGGCAAAGCCGAGGTCCAGCATGCGGTCGGCTTCGTCGACGACCAGGAACTGCACCTGGTCCAGCTTGATCTGCATGCTGCGCTGCAGGTCGAGCAGGCGGCCGGGGGTGGCCACCACGAGGTCGGCATTTTGCAGCTTGGCAATTTGCAGCTGGTAAGGAATACCGCCCACCACGTTGGCAATGCGCAGGCCGCGGCAATGGCGAACCAGGTCGATTGCGTCGGCGCAAACCTGCTGGGCCAATTCACGCGTCGGGCACAGGATCAGTGCACCGGGCGTGGCAGCCTTGAAGTTGCGCGGGCTGGTCGGGTCCTTGCGCTTGGGTTTTTTCAGGGGTGCTTCGCCGCGGGCGACGGCTTCGGCGCTCAGGCGTTCAAATTCGGAACGCTCAAAACGCTCGGCTTCTTCCTGCTGTTTCAGCAGGGTGTGCAGCACAGGCAGCAGGAAGGCTGCGGTCTTGCCGCTACCGGTCTGGCTGGAAACCAGCAGGTCGGTGAATTTGGCTTTGGGGTCGTTCTTGGCGTCGTGGTCCAGGGCCTGCATGGCCTTGGGGATGGTGGCCATCTGCACGGACGTCGGCTGGGTAAAACCCATGTCGGCGACAGCTTGCAGGAGTTCCTTGGCCAGGCCCAGCTTCACGAAACCGTTGGGTTCGGCTGCAACAGCTTCCAGGGAGGTTGCGGCTGCCGAAGGCTCGTCCGAAGAGAAGTCCGGAATCACGTGGATCACGGCTTCAGCGGTGGTATCAATATTTGTGTCGGGCAAAACGTCGCCACGAGCCTCAAAAGAGTCAGTCATGTTTTTTCTCACTAATCACCTGTGCGCAACGCTTTTGGC
>NZ_JBFUGX010000773.1:0-1751 GCF_056402675.1 Polaromonas sp. P3_C2
GGCATGGGCGAGCGGACCTCGCCGCAGGCCGTGACCCAGCTCGCGCGCAACCTGTTTGCCCGCGGCGCCGCAACCCGCGTGCTGGCTGCCCAGTTGCCCAAATCACGCGGCGCGATGCACCTGGACACGGTGCTGACCTTTTGCGACCGGGATCTGGTGACTGTGTTCCCGGATATTGTGCAGGCCGTACGTGTGTTCAGCCTCAGACCCGGCGATGAACCAGGCTCACTCGACGTCAGGGCGGAAGCCGAACCATTTCTCGACGTCCTCGCACAAGCCCTGGGCCTGCCGAAGTTGCGGGTCGTCGCCACCGGCGGCAACGCCTACGAGGCGGAACGCGAACAGTGGGACGACGGCAATAACGTGCTGGCGCTGTCGCCCGGTGTGGTCATGGCCTACAACCGCAACACCCACACCAACACCTTGCTGCGCAAGGCCGGCGTCGAAGTCATCACCATCCCCAGCGGTGAGCTGGGGCGTGGCCGCGGCGGCAGCCACTGCATGTCCTGCCCGATTGAGCGCGACGCCGCCTGATCCTTTCCCGCCATTGAGGCATCCACGAAAGACGGCCATTCATGAGCTTCAATCTTCACAACCGCAGCCTGCTGGACCTCAAGGATTTCTCCCCGCGGGACATCCGTTTCCTGCTGGACCTGGCCGCCGAGCTCAAGCGCTCCAAATATGCAGGAAACGAGCTCGCCCGCCTCAAGGGCAAAAACATCGCGCTGATTTTCGAGAAAGCCTCCACCCGCACGCGCTGCGCCTTCGAAGTCGCAGTGCACGACCAGGGTGGCCATGTGACCTACATCGACCCGGTCAGTTCGCAGCTGGGGCACAAGGAGTCTCTCAAGGACACTGCCCGGGTGTTGGGCAGGCTATATGACGGCATCGAGTACCGCGGCTTTCACCAGACGGTGGTGGAAGAAATCGCGCGCTTCTCGCACGTCCCGGTCTGGAACGGGCTCACGGATGAGTCGCACCCGACCCAGGTGCTGGCAGACCTGCTGACGATGCAGGAGTTCGGCGAAAAGCCGCTGCACGAACTGTCCTTTTGCTACCTGGGCGACGCCCGCTTCAACATGGGCTGTTCGCTGCTGGTGGGCGGCACGCAGATGGGCATGGACGTGCGCATCGCCGCTCCCGCGGCACTGATGCCACCGCCCGAACTGGTGAGYGAAATGCGAGAACTGGCCAGGACAACAGGCGCGCGCATCACCCTCAGCAACGATCCAACCGAAGCGGTCAAGGGCGCGGACTTTCTCTACACCGACGTCTGGGTGTCCATGGGTGAGCCCGACGACACCTGGAAACTGCGCATCGAGCAACTACTGCCCTTCCAGGTCAACAGCGCCCTGATGAAGGCCACCGGCAAGCCGAGGACCCGCTTCATGCATTGCCTGCCGGCCTTTCACAACCTGGATACTGAAGTGGGACGTCAGATCCACGAGCGCTACGGCCTCAGCGAAATCGAGGTGACCGATGAGGTCTTTGAGTCCGATGCGTCCGTTGTGTTTACGCAGGCGGAAAACCGCATGCACACCATCAAGGCCGTACTCGTGGCCACCCTCGCATGAAGCTGGTCGTGGCGCTGGGCGGCAATGCCTTGCTGCGCCGGGGCCAGTCACTCAGCGCGCAGCACCTGCTGGAAAACATCCAGGGCGTGGCGGCCCAATTGGCCCGCGTCGCACTGCAGCATGAATTGGTGGTGACGCATGGCAACGGGCCGCAAATAGGCCTGCTGGCCCTGCAGA
>NZ_JBFUGX010000774.1:0-1748 GCF_056402675.1 Polaromonas sp. P3_C2
CACTACTACGGCGGGCTGGCAGCGCCCCTGACCGTACTGGCCATCGTGCTGCTCGCCGCCTTTCTGGGGCTCTACTACGCAGCGGCCTGCGCATTTTTCGTGAAGCTGGCGCCCAGGCGCAGGCTGCCACGTGCCACGGTGTTTGCAGCCCTCTGGCTGCTGGCAGAGCTGGCCCGGGTCGAATTCTTTACCGGCTTTCCCTGGGGCGAGGGCGGTTATGCCCACGTCGACGGCTGGGCCAGGCCGCTGGCCGCGTGGGTGGGCGTGCATGGGCTGACTTTCCTGGCCGCGCTGGTTGCAGCATGGCTGGCGATGACCCTGCGCTCATCCCATGTGCAATGGCTGAACGTGACCGGCATCCTGGTTGTCTGCATAGTGGCGGGTTATCTGCCGGTGCAAAGCGCCTGGCCCGGCGATACCCCGGTCCAGCCCGCCGAGCCGCTGGGTGTCTCGCTGCTGCAGGGCAACATTCCCCAGAACGAAAAATTCCAGCCCGGCACAGGTGTGGCCACGGCGCTGCGCTGGTACGGCCAGCAGCTGCGCGATGCGAAAGCGCCGCTGGTGGTGGCGCCTGAAACCGCCATCCCCGTGCTGCCACAGCAATTGCCGGAAGGCTACTGGCAAGCGCTGCAGGCAAGGTTTGCCGCCGGCAACCAGGCGGCATTGATCGGCCTGCCGATTGGCAGCTCCCAGGCCGGGTACGCCAACTCTGTGCTGGGCTTCAAGCCCGGGCAAGCAGAGCCATACCGTTTCGACAAGCATCATCTGGTGCCGTTCGGCGAGTTCATACCGACGGGTTTCAGGTGGTTTATCGACATGATGCACATCCCGCTGGGCGACTTCAACCGGGGTGCGGTCGGGCAGGCTTCCTTCGAATGGAAAGGCCAGCGGCTGGCGCCCAACATCTGCTACGAAGATCTTTTTGGCGAAGAGCTGGGCACACGCTTCATCGATCCTGCGCTCGCCCCGACCATCTTTGTCAATGTCAGCAACATCGCCTGGTTCGGCAACACCGTGGCGATTGACCAGCACCTGCAAATTTCGCGCATGCGCGCGCTGGAATTCAGCCGACCGATGATCCGCGCCACCAACACCGGTGCCACGGTCATCATCGACCATCAGGGCAAAGTCACGCATTCGCTGGAGCGCCACACCCGCGGCGTGCTGAACGGCGACGTCCAGGGCCGCAACGGCATCACGCCGTATGCCCACTGGGTGTCCCGCTACGGCCTGTGGCCGCTGTGGGGGCTGGGGCTGGGCGTTGCGGTCCTGGCTGGGGCGTTCCGTCGCCGTCGCTAGACTGGCCCACCCCGTCGGACGCTCACTGCGTGTAGCGCCTTCCCCCTTCCAGGGGCGGCGCCTGCGGCCTGGCAAAGCCAGTTCCGCGGCCCCTGCTGGTTTGGGGGCYGCGATGAGTCGGGTGTGCTTAGTACGTTGCGGCCATCACGCCGTGTAAAAGTTCTGGCAGCATCTCCAGCATGCGCAGCGCATCCTGCCCCGGTGGTGTGCTGCTCGCAAAATACATCTGGAGCGGTGCCTGGGCAAAGTCATGCAGCGGCACCGCTGTCAATGATTGCGGGTCCAGGTTGCTGGCCGTCAGGAAGTCCACCACTGTCCAGCCCATGCCGCGCTTGACCAGCTCCAGCGCCAGCCGCGAGGTGTGCACCTGCAAACCTTCGGGGGCGGTCAGGCCCAGGTGGCGCGCCAGGTCGTCGATCGACTGGCACATCGGATCCTCACCCACCAGC
>NZ_JBFUGX010000775.1:0-1742 GCF_056402675.1 Polaromonas sp. P3_C2
GCGGGAATCGCGCCTGGCTCGCCGGTGCTCCAGTTGGCCAGGTCGCCCGTGGCCGAGACCTGAAACGCGCCCAGTACGCAGATGTCGAGGTGGCCCCCGCGCATCATCGCGAAACTGTCGGCATGGTGGAAGAAGGAGCCACCCTTGAGCAGCGTTACCGGCTGCTTGCCGGCGTTGATCAGGTCATAGTCTTCCTCGCCTTCGGCAGGCGCAGGTCCCATGCCGAGAATGCCGTTTTCGCTTTGGAGAATAACCTCGCGCCCGGCCGGCAAATGGTTGGCTACCAGCGTGGGCTGTCCGATGCCGAGGTTGACGACGGCCCCGTCAAAAATGTCTTGCGCGACGCGGGCTGCGAGCTGGTCTTTGGTACGGCGTTGGTAGGTCATGGTCATGCCGCCTTTTTAAAACCGCCTGCTTGCGTGGCGGTGCGTTGAATCTTCACGATGTGATGGACAAAGATGCCCGGGGTCACAACGGCTTCGGGGTCCAGCGCGCCGAGCTCGACGATCTCGTGCACGGTGGCAATCGTCTTTTCCGACGCGGTCGCCATTACCGGGCCAAAGTTGCGTGCGGCCATGCGGTAGGTGAGGTTGCCCCAACGGTCGCCGCGCTCAGCCTTGATAAGGGCCACGTCACCGCGGATAGGCATCTCAAGCACGTATTGCTTGCCGTTGATTTCGCGGGTTTCCTTGGCGCTGCCGTCGGCGTTGCGCGCCAGCTCGGTGCCATAACCCGTGGGGCAGAAGAAGGCGCCTATGCCGGCGCCCGCGGCGCGTATGCGCTCGGCCAGGTTGCCTTGCGGCACGAGTTCGAGCTCGAGCTTGCCGCTGCGGTACAGGCCGTCAAACACCTGGCTGTCAGCCTGGCGCGGAAAGCTGCAGATGATCTTGCGCACGCGCCCGGCCTTGAGCAGCGCCGCCAGGCCCGTTTCGGCATTGCCGGCGTTGTTGTTCACTACCGTCAGGTCTTTGGCGCCCTGCTCTATCAGGCCGTCGATCAGCTCATTGGGGATGCCGGCAGTGCCGAAGCCGCCAATCAGCACGGTTGAGCCGTCTTTCACATCCGCCAGCGCGTCGGCGACGGAGGCGGCAATTTTGTTGATCATTCCAAAGTCTCCAGCTGCGGGCGGCTTGCAGAAATCATTGAGCCACCGCTTAAATATTGTTCGACATAAGAACAAGAGTTCGTATAATGAATTCTAGGAGATTTTGATCACCATGGCAAACGCTGCATCCACGTCCAGTACCGGCCCGAAGCCCGGAGACGCCTACGTCCAGTCGTTTGCGCGCGGGCTGGAGGTTATACGCTCGTTCAGCACTGAAGCACCGCGGCAAACACTGACTGAAGTGGCCGGTCGCAGTGGCTTGAGCCGTGCGGGCGCGCGCCGCATTTTGCTGACGCTGGAGACGCTAGGCTACGTGCACAACGACGGCAAGCTGTTCAGCCTCACGCCGCGCATCCTGGATCTGGGCTTTGCCTATCTGTCCTCCATGCCGATCTGGAACCTGGCTGAGCCGGTGATGGAAGCGCTGGTCGCGGAGGTCAAGGAGTCGTGTTCGGCCGCGGCTCTGGACGGCACGGACATCGTCTACGTGCTGCGTGTGCCGACGCACAAGATCATGAGCATCAGCCTGGGCGTGGGCTCGCGCCTGCCGGCTTACTGCACGTCGATGGGGCGGATGCTGCTGTCGGCCCTGCCTGAGGCCGAAATCATGAAATGCCTGCAGGCCTCAGAGCTGACG
>NZ_JBFUGX010000776.1:0-1741 GCF_056402675.1 Polaromonas sp. P3_C2
AGCATAGGTAATGTGCGTGCGGGCAGGGAATATTCCCGGCGAACACTTCGTTGCTGCCCAGCCGCTCCAGCGAGCCGTTCTCCAGCCAGGGCGCGCCCAGCTTGAGAAGTATCAACGCGATGCCCATGCCGGCCGCGGCGGCATCGCACATCAGGCCGATGTCGTTGAACTGGGAGCCGTCGGTGGGTTCGGGCCAATCAAGTTTGTGGGCGGCAAACCACGTACGCCAGGGCTCCAGCGGCGAGCGCAACAGGCTTTCGCCTTCGAGATCTTCAGCCGCCTCAAAGGGGCCGTGTTCGCGCACAAAAGCCGGTGAGGCGAGCGGCGCGACTTCGTCCTTGCTGAGGCAGACGTGCTCCAGGTCCGCATAGCGGCCTGTGCCGAAGCGCACGATGAGGTCGGCATCCTCGGCTACCACGTCCAGCAGGGGGATGGACACCTGCAGCGTCAGGTCGATTTCAGGATAGGCATCGGTGAACTGGCGCAGGCGTGGAATCAGGATGGAGCGTGCGAACGTGGGCGTGACCGCCAGCCGTAACTTGCGCTTGCCGGGGGCGGCGCTTTGCCCGGCCGCACCGGGAAATTTCTGCAGTGTGGCCAGACCTTCGCGCACATGCGCCAGGTATTCGCTGCCTTCGGTGGTCAGTGAAAAATCGGCACGGCCAAACAGCTTGGTGCCGATGATTTGCTCCAGCTGCTTGACGCGGTGACTGACCGCGCTGGGCGTGACGCAAAGCTCCTCGGCCGCCTGCGTCACGCTGCGCAGCCGCGCCAGCGCCTCGAAGGTCAGCAGGCATTGAATGGGTGGGATTCTTGCAGTCATATGACGCTCTGGTCTTTCAGATGTCATGTGCCAACGGGAATCACCGATGTTCTGTACTTCATTTGCCGGCCGAGCCTGCCGGGTTTCCAATTCTGTCCATTGCGGCCCAATCCAGCCGCTCGGGCTGGTCCTTCACGCTTCGCAGTACAGTCTGCTGTTGCTCCAGGCGTGCAATCAGTGCCCGCTTTTTCGGATCGGGTGCAAGGACTTCCGACGCGTTAGCCAATTCAAGGGCGACGGCGACGAAAGCTGTGGCTTGCGCCCATTGTTCCCGAGGTTGCGCGATCTCCGAGGCACCGCGCTTTAGAAAAACAAGCAATTGCCAGTCCGCGAATATCAGTTGCCAGCGCGGATTGAAGGCGAGACTGGTCGCAAGAGGTAGAAGCGCGGCTTTCGGAAGCTGCAGAGCAGGTACGCCGATGACTTTTACGTTATGGGTGGATAGTTCTTTTTCCCAACCATCAGCCGCACTCAGTATGTTGACGTAATGAGTCGTTGCCGAAGAATGACGATAAATCATGTGGCCCGCGTAGCCGACCTTGTACTTGTCCCCAAGCAGATATGGGACCTGTGGCGCGTATGTGTCGAGCATCCAGATGTTCCCCCCGTCAGGCAGTACTCGTCCAATCAATTTGACTGCTTCGATGGCACGCAATCCTACGTCTGTCATGCCCCATCCCGAATACCTTGTCGGAACCACCGCGACCAGCATCGCCAGCATGCTGAGAGCGGTCAACGCGCCCATTGGCAAACGCATTGGTTTGCGCTGGGATGCCTGCCTGAATGTGGTGAGGAGGCTTATTGCCAGGGGGACCAGAAGGGCCATGGCCCAAAGGCCGAGACCCCGGCGATGCTGTATGGCCATGATGGCCATGGGTGCAATGACAACAAGGCCGGACAATCTTGCCGGCCCCGCAG
>NZ_JBFUGX010000777.1:0-1740 GCF_056402675.1 Polaromonas sp. P3_C2
GCTCAAAGGCGCGCTGCAGGCCTTGGTGGGCATCAGGCCTGCAAGTATCACGGTGCCACCTGCAGGGCCAGTTGCCGGCCGTCAAGGTAGTCCAGCACGATCCGGCCGCTTTGCTGCCGCGCGATGCTGCGCAGCAGAGGCAGGCAGCGTGCCGCAGGAATGTCTGTGCGCAGCTGTTCGAGCGCGGCGTCATCGAGCCGGTCGGCAGGCAAGGCCGTCAGGCAGTTGTCTGGTTCCAGCGTCCACTGCGCCTGGCTGCGTTCACTGCGGTGGGGTGTCAGCACCAGTCCCAGGCCGAAGGTGTCGGGAATGGGGCGTGTGCTGTACAGCGGCTCCGGGTAATCGGTGTCATAAGCGACCAGCAGCACGGGTATCTGGTCCACCGCTACCTGGGCCATGGCCTCCAGCAGACCTGCCGAAAAACTTGCATCGCGCGCGCAAAGCACCGAGGACGAAACCATCGAGCCGCTTGAAATGCTCCAGTAGCCGGAGGCGGCGTTGTGCACTGAATTGTGAAAGCGCGTCGGGGAGATCAGCCTGTCGCTGGAGGCCAGAGCATTGCAAATTTCGTGGCAATTGACGGCGTCGCCGCTGGAAGATGAAAACACGGATGCCAGCATGGCAGCTTGCAGGCCCGAAGCTGCAACCGCTTCCTCGCTCACTGCCAGCGACACCTTCACCACCGCGCCGGCCCGGCGGCGTTCGGCCTGCGGCAAAGCCATGGGTGGCGGAAGAACGCAGCGCGTGGCTTGATAAGCGGTGCTGCCTTTGAGATATTCGCGCCCTTGCGCCCACCTCGCCAGTCCGGGGCCCAGCAGCCCGATACCTTCGACAAAAACCGTCAGCGCTGTTGCGGATGGGGATTGTGCTTGTGTCATGTGGGGACCTTAACCGGCACGGCCAAAAATCAGGCTGCAATTGGTTCCGCCGAAGCCGAAGGAATTGCTGAGCACATGCCGGGGGGCGGCCTCCTGGTTGTCCATGAGGTAGTTGACGGCCAGGGCCGGGTCGCGCTCGTGGGTGTTGATGCCGCCGGGCAGCAGGCCGTGCTGCAATGCGAGCGCGCAGATCACGGCTTCAAGCCCGCCCGCAGCGCCGAGCGTGTGGCCGGTGGCGCCCTTGGTGGAGCTGCAGGGGGTGCCTGGGCCGAACAGCCCGGACACCGCCTTGGCTTCCGCGGCATCGTTGCTTTGTGTGGCTGTGCCGTGCAGGTTGATGTAGTCGATCCCGGCCGTGGTGAGGCCGGCCATGTCCAGGGCCTGCTGCATTGCCAGCCGTGCACCCAGGCCGTCGGGATGGGGGGAGGACATATGGTGGGCGTCGCTGGATTCGCCGACGCCCAGCAGCAGCACATCATCTGGGGCGGGTTGTGCCGGTGCGGGTTCCAGCAGGGCGAAAGCGGCAGCTTCCCCAATGGTGATGCCGTTGCGTGCGGCGTCGAATGGCCTGCAAGCCTGGGGGGAAATCAGACCCAGCGAGTTAAAGCCATACAAAGTTGTGAGACACAGCGAATCGACCCCGCCGACCACGGCAGCATCGATCAGGCCCGCCCGCATCATCCTTCGCGCTGAAGCGAACACCTTGGCACTGGATGAGCAGGCTGACGACACAACGGCGGCCGGGCCGGTCAGCCCAAGGTACTGGCGCGTGAAATCAGCGACAGAAAATGTGTTGTGTGTTGTGCCGTAAATGAAATCGGGGGGCAGGGCGCCGGTCCCCGGGTCGCGCCGGCGATAGGCC
>NZ_JBFUGX010000778.1:0-1736 GCF_056402675.1 Polaromonas sp. P3_C2
CGGGTCCAGCGACAGGTACAGGGTTTTGACGAGTACGCCGCCCGGGCCGGGTTCGGCGACCGGCTCGGTGGTGAAGCTCCAGTTGTCACGGGTGGGCAGGCCGACGGGACGGCTTGCCAGGCGAATCTGGTGGTTGGCTAGGGTGGCGATGGCGCTCATGGGTGTCTCCGGGAGTGGCGAATGCAAAAAGGCAATGGTAGTGGCGGACTGCCCGCGCGTCAGTCGCCCACGCGATTGCCCTGCCACTGATGGTCGCTTAACCAGCTCAGCTTGAAGCCACACGAAGTGCGCTACGGCGGGGATGTATCTAACCCAGCCGGGGCCGCGGAACCGGCTTTGCCGGGCCGCAGGCGCAGCGCCCCCTCGGGGGGCAGGGGGTGACACGAAGTGCGCGACCGTGGGGGCCATCGTTTATGCTTTAGAGATGAAACTCCACAACTATTTCCGCTCTTCTTCGTCGTTTCGTGTACGTATTGCGATGGAGATCAAGGGTCTGAGCTACGACTACATTCCCGTGCACATCGCCAAAGGCGAGCACAAGCAGCCGTCTTACGCCGCCCTGGCCGCCGACACCCTGGTGCCGCTGCTCGAAGTCGACGGTGAAAAACTTTCGCAGTCCATGGCCATCATCGAATACCTCGATGAAAAACACCCCACACCGGCCCTGTTGCCCGCCGACGCGGTGGGCCGCGCCAAGGTGCGCGCGCTGGCCCAGTCCATCGCCTGCGAAATCCACCCCATCAACAACCTGCGCGTCCTGAAATACCTGGTCAAGGAACTCAAGCTCGACGAAGCTGCAAAGAACGCCTGGTATGTGCACTGGTGCCGCGAAGGCCTGGAGGCCTTTGAACGCCAGCTGGCGCAATTGCCGGCATCGACCTATTGCTATGGCGATACACCAACACTGGCTGATTGCTGCCTGGTGCCGCAGATATTCAATGCCAAACGCTTTAACGTGAGTTTTGACAGACTGCCTCGCACCATGGCCGCGTTCGACGCCTGTATGGCGCTGCCGGCCTTCCAGAAGGCCCAGCCTTCGGCCTGCCCCGACAACGAAGCCTGAGAATGTGGCCCCCACGCTCCCCACTTCGTGTGGTTCACGAGGCCTTGCAGGCCGCGGCTTGCGAGACGCTACGCCTCTGTCGCCTGTCCAAACCTGCTCAAGCAGGTTTGGAGCCGCAGGCTCCAGCCCCTCAGGGGCCAATTTTCCTAAGGGCGGCCCGTCGGAAAATTACCGGTGCCTGCTTTGCATACTGATTGGCTGATTCCCGACTGGCCAGCACCTGCCGGCGTGCGCGCGGTGTTCACCACACGTGCCGGGGGCGTGTCGCCCGTTCCCTATGACAGCCTGAACCTGGGTGACCACGTCGGCGACCAGCCGGCCAATGTTGCGGCGAACCGTGACGTGTTGCGGCGGGCAATGGGCAGTCACCCGGTGTTCCTTCAGCAGGTGCATGGCAGCGAAGTGTTGGTGTTGAGCGCCGATGCCGCCGACGGCCAGACAGCCGATGCCTGCGTGACGGATCAGGCGGGACTTGCCTGCACCATCATGGTGGCCGATTGCCTGCCGGTGCTGCTGGCCAGCGAAGACGGCGCTGTGGTGGCCGCAGCGCATGCGGGCTGGCGTGGGCTGGCAGGAAGTCCGACGAGTCCGCACGGTGTACTTGAGGCAGTTTATGAGTCATTTCGGGCTCTGGCCCAACAAAAACAAGCGCAAGCAGCTATCAAAACAATAG
>NZ_JBFUGX010000779.1:0-1736 GCF_056402675.1 Polaromonas sp. P3_C2
AGGCAAGGCGCTGGAGGTGGCGACCAGCGGTGGATATTGCTGCTCGGAAGACCTGCTGGGTGGGGTGACGCTGGCCCGGCATGGCGCGGGCCTGCTGCAGACTTACCGTTTTATCGTCGAGGAAGACTTGCGCCAGGGCCGGCTGCAAGAGGTGTTGCAGCCTTTTGCGGGGCGGTCCCGGCCATTTTCACTGCTGTACCCGCATGGTCGGCACGTGCCCTTGCGGGTGCGCTTGTTCATCGACTTCCTGCTTGAAAAGCTCAAGCAGTAAATGCGGGCCGCAGACTAGAGGGATGGGCCTGGCCGCCTGGTCCAGCCAGACGCTATTAGCGGCTTCGCGCTTCGTCGGTTTCTGCGGTGCTCTGTTGCATGGCCAGCTCCAGCAGCTTGCTGTAGTTTTCCAGCTTTTTATACAGCAGGCGCACTTCCAGCGCATTGTGGATGCGCGTCTTGACTTCGACCAGGTCAAACGGTTTGCTGATGAAATCCTTGGCGCCGGCCTGCAAGGCGCGCAGCTYGTGGGCCGGCTCCGCGGTCAGCACGATGACAGAGAGGTATTTATCGTGCTGGTCTTCCTTGAGTGCTTCCATCACCTGGAAGCCGTCCATGCCGGGCATTTTCAGGTCGAGCAGGATCAGGTCGAAGCGGTGCTCTGCGTGCAGCGCGGCTACCTCCAGCGAATTCATGGTGGATCTGACCTGGGTATAGCCGGCGCCTGCCAGCAACTGCTCGAGTAACTGCACATTGACGGGCTGGTCGTCCACCACCAGGATGCTGCCGTTCAGGATGTCGAATTCGGTGTTCATGCGGTTTTTTCTGGCACGGGGGCCTGCATGGACTTTGTTTTGGAAAATGCCAGCGCCAAATCCAGGGTGTCCATGAACTCATTGATCCTGATGGGCTTGGTGAGGTAGCGAAAGAAGCCGGCTTCCATGCCTTTTTCAATGTCACGAGGTATGGCATTGGCGCTGAGCGCCACCACCGGAATGTGTGCAGTCAACGGATCGGCACACAGAATCTGTACCGCCTTGATGCCGCTGATGCCCGGCAGGTTGATGTCCATCAGGATGATGTCCGGCTGCGAGGCCTTGGCCATCGCGATGCCGCTGATGCCGTCACGGGCCGACAGCAGCCGGATGTCGGAGCGGCGCGCGATGAGGTCTTCCACCAGCATCAGGTTGGCGGGGTTGTCTTCTACATACAAAAGGGTGTGGGCGCGGGGATCTGTAGGCACCTGGCGTTGCAAGGCCGGGGCCAGGGTTGCCAGTTCGGGGTGGAATTCCCGCTGTTCGGTGACGTCCATTTCAATCCAGAACACACTGCCTTTTCCGACAACGCTTTCCACGCCGATGACGCCACCCATCAGCTCAACCAGCCGCTTGGTCATTACCAGGCCAATGCCCGTGCCCTGTTCGGTATTGGCCTCCTGGCCCAGGCGATTGAAAGGCTGGAAGAGCTGGTCGATCTTGGCCGGATTCAGGCCTTCGCCCGTGTCCTCAATGCAGATACGGATGCGCTTTTGCGGCAGATCCACGCAGTTGAGCACGACTGTTCCGCTGCTGGTGTTGTATTTGATGGCGTTCGACAGCAGGTTGATCAGTACCTGCTTGAGCCGGGTGCGGTCGGCATTCACGAAGCAGGGCACAGGGAATTTCGGAAACGTCACGGTAATGCCGCGTTTGCCGGCCTGTGACTCGACCATCGTTTCGCATTCAAGCATGACCTCGGCCAGCGAC
>NZ_JBFUGX010000780.1:0-1735 GCF_056402675.1 Polaromonas sp. P3_C2
GGCCAAGGCCGTTGGCGCGATCTTCATGGTCGACATCGCCCACTACGCCGGCCTGGTGGCTGCGGGCGTGTACCCCAACCCGGTGCCGCACGCCGACATCGTCACGTCGACCACACACAAGAGCCTGCGCGGCCCGCGTGGCGGCATCATCCTGATGAAGGCCGAACACGAAAAAGCCATCAACAGCGCCATCTTCCCCGGCCTGCAGGGCGGCCCGCTGATGCATGTGATTGCCGCCAAGGCCGTGGCCTTCAAGGAAGCCATGGCGCCCGAGTTCAAGGCTTACCAGCAGCAGGTCGTGAAGAACGCGCAGATCGTGGCCGACACCCTGACCCAGCGCGGCCTGCGCATCGTCAGCGGCCGCACCGAAAGCCACGTCATGCTGGTCGACCTGCGCGCCAAGGGCATCACCGGCAAGGAAGCCGAAGCCGTGCTGGGCAGCGCCCACATGACGATCAACAAGAACGCCATCCCGAACGACCCCGAAAAACCGATGGTCACCAGCGGCGTGCGCATCGGCACCCCGGCCATGACGACCCGCGGCTTCAAGGACGAAGAAGCGCGCATCACGGCCAACCTGATCGCCGACGTGCTGGATAACCCGCGCGACGCGGCCAACATCGAAGCGGTCCGTGCCAAGGTCCACGCCCTGACCAGCCGTTTCCCGGTCTACCGCTAACCATGACGGACAGCGCAGGCACTATGATTTTAATAGCTGCCTGCGCTCGTTCTGATTGGGCTGGAGGCCGATTTACGCCTTCAAATTCGAGCTGCCCATCATGAAATGCCCTTTTTGCGGCCACCTTGAAACCCAGGTCGTGGAGACGCGCGTGGGCGAAGATGCCGAATTCATACGCCGCCGCCGCCAGTGCGGCGCATGTGAAAAGCGCTTCACAACCTATGAGCGGCCCGATGTCACCTTCCCGTCCATCGTCAAGAAGGACGGCAGGCGCATCGAGTACAAGCGCAGCAAAGTCCTGGCGTCCCTGAACCTCGCGCTGCGCAAGCGGCCCGTCAGCACCGAGCAGGTCGACTCGGCGGTTGAACGCATCGAGGAAAAGCTCCTGAGCCTGGGGCTGCGGGAAGTGCCGTCCAACCGCATCGGCGAGCTCGTCATGCGTGAGCTCCGCAAGCTCGACAAGGTGGCCTATGTCCGCTTTGCGAGCGTTTACCGCAGCTTCGAGGATATTGACGAATTCAAGACCTTGGTGGACGAGGTCAGGCGGTAGAAATCGCTCCGGGTCCGGCAAAAACCCTACCCGCCACCAGATTAATGGTAGTCGGAGCCCGACAGCCGGAGCCTCGCCCGTCAACGGCGGTTCCTATACTCACGACATGCGAATGACCGTGTGCTCAACCTCCTTACGCCGCCCAGCCAAAGCGACCCCGCGCGCTTGCGACGCAGGCTTCACCATCATCGAAATCATGGTGACAGTTGCTGTTTTAGCCATGATTTTGGCCATAGGACTGCCTAATTTGAGGGAGTTCATGGTTCGAAACCAGGCAGGCGCCATTACGGCTGAATTTTCCAATGACGTCTCGCGTGCGAGGATTGAAGCGATCAGCAGAAACAATTGCGTCACCATCTGCATGTCGAGCAATACCTCCAATGCCCTTACCGGGGGCACCCCCACATGCGCAACGGCGGGGAGCAACTGGCAAGCCGGCTGGATAGTTTTTTCCAATCCCAGTTGCAGCGCCACACAAAACGACCCGACATCGGTCGGCTCGACAC
>NZ_JBFUGX010000781.1:0-1734 GCF_056402675.1 Polaromonas sp. P3_C2
GCGTAGAGGCTGCGTCAATCCAGTGGCCCGTCCAGCCGGCCGCGCGCAGCTTGGGGAAGACTTCAGTGGTGTAGTCGCCGCCTTGGGCCGTGATGATGATGTCGCACTTCTTCAGCGCTTCAATGTCAAAGGCGTTCTTCAGGGTAGTTTCGTTTTTGGCCTGAGCGGGGGCTTTGCCGCCGGCGTTCGAGGTCGAGAAGAAAACCGGCTCGATCAGGTCGAAGTCGCCTTCGGCCTGCATGCGGTCGATCAGGACCGAACCGACCATGCCGCGCCAGCCGACGAGTCCCGTGAGATTGCCTTTGAGTTTCATTGTGTTGCCCTTAAAAAAGTCAAAAATAAGGCTTTTTGGCCCGGCTCATCGAGCCGGCAGGGCACGACGAACCAGGCTTGCTAGCCTTTAATGGTGGTCGTTTTGGTGATCTGGGCAAAAACCGGCGCAGCGCTGATCGCGCGCGAAGCGGCGATAAAGCGGGTGAGTGCGGGGGTTTTGCGCATGGTGTTAATTGTAGCCAGGCTTGGCTTTATCGGGGCTGACAGCCGCCTCAAATCCGTTTTTTGCCCTTGGTTTGAGGCGATTTGCGGTAAAAAAACGTCAGACCAAGGCTTTGACGACCGCATCACCCATCTGCACCGTGCCGACCTTCGTCGTGCCTTCGCTGTAGATGTCAGGCGTGCGCAGGCCCTGGCTCAACACGGCGTCCACGGCTTTTTCGATGCGGGCGGCGGCTTCGGGCTGGTTCAGGCTGAAGCGCAGCATCATGGCCGCGCTCAGGATGGTGGCCAGCGGATTGGCCACGCCCTTGCCGGCGATGTCGGGTGCGCTGCCGTGGCTGGGCTCGTACAGGCCCTGGTTTTTGTCGTTCAGGCTGGCCGAAGGCAGCATGCCGATGGAGCCGGTCAGCATGGCGGCGGCGTCGCTCAGGATGTCGCCGAACATGTTGCCGGTGACCACCACGTCAAACTTCTTGGGCGCCTTCACCAGCTGCATGGCGGCGTTGTCCACATACATGTGGTCCAGCGCGACGTCGGGATACTGCTTGCCGACTTCGGTGACCACGTCTTTCCAGAGCTGGAAGGTTTCCAGCACGTTGGCCTTGTCGACGCTGGTGACGCGCTTGTCACGCTTGCGGGCGGCCTGGAAGGCCACGTGGGCGATGCGTTCGATCTCGGGGCGCGAATAGCGCATCGTGTCAAAGGCCTCTTCCGAGCCGGGGAAATGCCCGTCGGGTGAGACGCGCCGGCCTCGGGGCTGGCCGAAGTAGATGTCGCCGGTCAGTTCGCGGATGATCAGGATGTCCAGGCCGGACACCAGCTCACGCTTGAGGCTGGAGGCGTCCACCAGCTGTGCATAGCAAATGGCGGGGCGGAAGTTGGCAAAGAGGCCAAGGTTCTTGCGCAGGCCCAGGATGGCTTGCTCGGGGCGCAGCGGACGATCCAGCGTGTCATATTTCCAGTCACCCACAGCGCCGAACAGCACGGCATCGGCTTCCTTGGCCAGTTTCAGCGTACTTTCGGGCAGTGGATGGCCATGGGCCTCATAGGCGGCGCCGCCGACCAATGCGCTTTCGGTTTCAAACTTCAGGTCGAGCGCCTTCAAGACCTTGACGGCTTCCGCGACGATTTCGGTGCCGATGCCGTCACCAGGGAGGATTGCGATTTTCATGGGATTAATCCAGGATTTCAGAAAAACTGGCCGGGCAAAAGTAATTGCTGCCCGGCACAGGGATGGGG
>NZ_JBFUGX010000782.1:0-1734 GCF_056402675.1 Polaromonas sp. P3_C2
GGACAGGCTACACGCAGTGAGCCTGGGCAGGGGGGAACTCATTTAGCGTTTGGGAAGAACAATTGCTCACCACCAATTTTGTAACCGGCGATCACGTTCTGGCCCATGGGCGAGATGATCCAGTCCACAAACTTCTGCGCTTCCACCACTTTGGTCTGCGGATGCTTGGCGGGGTTCACCACCATCACGCCGTACTGGTTAAACAGCTTGGTATCGCCTTCGACCAGCACGGCCAGGTCGCCGCGGTTTTTGAAGGACAGCCAGGTGCCGCGGTCGGCCAACACATAGCCGCCGCTGCTGGCCGCGATGTTGAGCGCCGGGCCCATGCCGCAGCCGCAAGCCTTGTAGTTGGCAAACGCGGGCTTGTCGCCCGGCGTCTCAACGCCCGCGGCTTTCCAGTAGCGAAGCTCGGCGGCATGCGTGCCGCTCTTGTCACCGCGAGAGATAAAACCGGCATTGGCGGCGCTGAGTTTTTTCAGCGCTTCGACAATGTCCCTGCCCCTGGTTTTGGCCGGATCAGCTGCGGGGCCGATCAGCACGAAATCGTTGTACATGACAGGAAAGCGCTTGATGGCAAAACCTTCGGCTACGACTTTTTCTTCCGCCACCTGGTCGTGCACAAACAGCACGTCGGCGTCCCCCCGGCGGCCCATGTCGATAGCCTGGCCGGTGCCGACAGCGACTACTTTCACGTCAATGCCCGTGGCTTTTTTGAACTCGGGCAGCAGGTAGGGAAAGAGGCCCGACTGCTCGGTCGAGGTGGTTGACGCCATCACGATAGTGTTGGTTTGTGCTATCGAAACAGTAGCTGCCAGCGCAAGCGGGACAAGCACCAAGGCCCTGATCGACCCGAAAATTCCCGATACCATGCTCAAGCTGTTCATGCAAGTTCTCCTTTTAAAAATGCTTCTGCCGCTGCGGGGACAGGACCGGTGAAAAAGGCCGCAGTCGGCAAGTCGGCTACCAGCCGGCCATGCTCAAGGTAAATCACCCGGGTGGCCAGCCGCTTGACCTGCCCCAGGTTGTGGCTGCTGAAAATAAGCGTCATGCCGGCATCGGCAAACTCCGCCATCAGGCGCTCGACCTCGCGCTTGGCCGTGGGGTCCAGGCTGGCCGTGGGCTCGTCGAGCAGCAGAACCTGCGGCTTGAGCGCCCAGGCGCGCGCCAGCGCCACGCGCTGCTGCTGCCCTCCGGACAAAGCCTTGGCATTGCGTGTGGCCAGGTCTTCCAGCCCCACGCGCTCCAGCGCGGCCAGTGCCTGGACTTTGGCCTCTTTCCAGCGCACACCACCCAGCCACAGTCCGAGCGCTACGTTGTTCAGCACGCTGGCGCGCAGCATGTAGGGCCGCTGGAACAGCATGGCCTGCCGCRATTGCACGTCGTGCTGAAAGCTGCCGCTGGAAGGCCGGACCAGGCCGTTGAGGGTTCGCAGCAGCGTGCTCTTTCCGCTGCCGTTGGCGCCCACCAGCGCCAGTCTTTCGCCGGCCTTGATACGCAGGCTGCAGCCGCTGAGCGCCTGCACCTGGCCGAACTGCACACCGATGGCATGCAGGTTGAAAACCTGCGTCATGGCTGCGCACCCCCGGTGGCCAGGGCCACATCCGGCAGGCGGTCGTCGAACTGCTCACGCCAGCGCCGCACCAGGGCGATCAGGATGTTCAGCAGCAGCACCACCCCGAGCAATACGATGCCCAGCGCCAGCGCCAGCGGCAAATCGCCCTTGCTGGTCTCCAG
>NZ_JBFUGX010000783.1:0-1731 GCF_056402675.1 Polaromonas sp. P3_C2
GATCAGCACGTCGCCGTTGCCCACCGTGATGCCGGGGGCGGAATGCACCACCTCGGTCTGCGCCTTGGCGGGCGCGTCCGTGGTGTTGCTGGCGCGTGCGTGCGCCAGTGTGGGGCGGTTGCCTTCCATCTCCATCACGGGGCGTGCGGCACCGGCCGGTGTGGGCGGTGCGGACGGCAGCGTGTCCAGCCGGCCTTCATCGGTGCGGCGCACCAGGTGGCGGGTGTTGAGCATGCCGGCGGGCTGGTTAAAACCGTTCTCGGCAATCGACTTGCTGAACAGCGACTTGAACTGGCTGGCGACGTTGCCGAGCTCGATTCGGTCTTGCGGGCGCTTGGGGCCGGCCAGGCTGGGCGTGACATCGCCCAGGTCCAGCTTGACCACGTGCGAGTAATCGATCTCGCCGGCCCTGGCCACGCCGAAGAGGCCCTGCGCCTTGAAGTAGGCCTCGAAGGCTTCGATCTCTTCCCTGGTGCGGCCCGTGCCCTTGAAGTAGTCGATCGTTTTTTCGTCGACCGGGAAGAATCCCATGGTGGCGCCGTATTCGGGCGCCATGTTGCCGATAGTGGCGCGGTCCGGCAAGGCCAGCGTGCGCGTGCCCTCGCCGAAAAATTCGACAAACTTGCCGACGACCTTTTCCTTGCGCAACTGCTCGGTCACGCGCAGCACGAGGTCGGTGGCGGTGACGCCTTCGCGCAGACGGCCCGTCAGCTCAAAGCCCACGACGTCGGGCGTGAGGAAGTAGACGGGCTGGCCCAGCATGGCGGCTTCGGCCTCGATGCCGCCGCAGCCCCAGGCAACCACGCCGATGCCGTTGATCATGGTGGTGTGGCTGTCGGTGCCCACCAGCGAGTCGGGATAGTACACGCCGTCCCTGCTTTTATGCACGCCGCGCGAGAGGTATTCAAGGTTGACCTGGTGCACGATGCCGAAGCCCGGCGGCACTACGCCAAAGGTGTCAAAGGCCTGCATGCCCCATTTCATGAACTCGTAGCGCTCACGGTTGCGCTGGAACTCCAGCTTCATGTTGAGGTCCAACGAATTTTTCTTGCCGTAGTAGTCGACCATGATGGAGTGGTCGACCACCAGGTCGACTGGTACCAGCGGCTCGATGGCTTTAGGGTTCTTGCCCAGCTTCAGCGCCACGCTGCGCATGGCGGCCAGGTCGGCCAGCAGCGGCACACCGGTGAAGTCCTGCAGCACCACGCGCGAGACAACAAACGGGATCTCTTCGGTGCGCTCGGCCTGGGGCAGCCAGTGGGCTAGTTGCGCCACGTGTTCGGCCGTGACCTTTTTGCCCTCGCAATTGCGCAGCACCGACTCAAGCACGATGCGCATGGACACCGGCAGGCGGGAAACTTTGGGAAACTGTTTGGCGAGTTCCGGCAGGGAGTAGAACTTGCCGGTTTTGCCGGAGGCGGTCTTGAAGCTTTTGAGCGTGGAGGAAAAAGCGTGGGGAGGCGGTTTGGCCATGGCGGACTCCTTTTTATTGACGGCAGCCCCCATTCTGGCAGGCACTGCGGCTCCGTGGGAGTCCGGCGCCGCATACCCTGCCCCTCTACCGAGTCTTGTGCGTTCTCACCAGGCCGGCTGGGGCGCCGCGCGGCGCAGGCCGAAGTACTGAAGCTCGGCCAGCACCGCCACCGTCAGCGCCTGTATGACCACATAGCCCACGCCCAGCATCGAAGGCGACACGTGACCACTCACCAGCAACAGTACACAGGCCAGCGC
>NZ_JBFUGX010000784.1:0-1728 GCF_056402675.1 Polaromonas sp. P3_C2
CTGCAGGGATCTGGACATGTGTGCAGTGTAAGAGAATCAAGGCATGAATCCTGTCTCCGACCCTGCCGCAATCTCCAGACACACCGGGCAAAACCGCCCCCTGATTTTGGGCTCGACCTCCCGCTATCGCCGGGAATTGCTGCAGCGGTTGCATATCCCGTTTGAGGTGGTCGCGCCCGACGTGGACGAAACGCCCCATGCCGGCGAACTCCCTGGCCCACTGGCCGAGCGGCTGGCCCTGGCCAAGGCCCGGGCTGTCGCCAAGGCATTTCCCGACGCGGTTGTCATCGGTTCCGACCAGGTTGCAGACCTCGACGGCCAGCCGCTCGGCAAGCCGGGCACCCACGAAAACGCCGTCATCCAGCTGCGCCGGATGCGAGGGCAAACCGTCATTTTTCAGACGGCTGTGGCCGTCRTGTGCCTGGACAGCGGTTATGAAGCGAAAAGTCTGGCCGCAGTGAGGGTGAAATTCCGCGCGCTGACGGATGACGAAATTGAAAACTACCTGCGCACCGAGCAACCGTACGATTGCGCGGGCAGCGCCAAAAGCGAAGGCCTCGGCATCGCGCTGCTTGAATCGATCGACAATGACGACCCGACTGCGCTGATCGGCTTGCCGCTGATCCGCACCTGCAGGCTCATCGAAGCCGCAGGCGTGAAGTTGCTTTCAGCCCGCGGGAGCCAGCCATGAGCGGCGCAACAAAAGGGAAACTTTACCTGGTGCCCGCACCGCTTGACTTCGGCTGCGACGACCTTGCCCCTCTGCAGGATGTCATGCCGCTGGGCACCGTGCAAATCGCCGCCAGGCTCTCCTGCTGGATCTGCGAAAACGCGAAAAGCACGCGCGCCTACCTCAAGCGTATCGACGCGCTGCAGCCGCTCAGCACGCCGCTGCAGTCGCAGCAAATCCAGGAGCTGCCACGGGAGGTTCACAAAAAAGGCGACCACACCGGCAACTTCGACGCGCGCCCCCTTTTGATGGCGGCCGTGGAAAGCCGCGACATGGGCCTGGTCAGCGAAGCCGGCATGCCTGCCATTGCCGATCCCGGATCCTCGGTGGTACGCGCCGCCCATGACCTGGGGCTGGAGGTTGTGCCGCTGACGGGCCCGATGTCGCTGATGCTGGCGCTGGCAGCGAGCGGTCTGAACGGTCAGAATTTTGCGTTTGCAGGCTACTTGCCGCAGGCACCGGCCGAGCGCGTCCAGCGTATCCGGGAACTGGAATCCCTGGCACTCAAATCCGGCCAGACCCAGCTCTTCATCGAAACACCCTATCGCAATGCGGCTTTGTTCCAGTCGCTGCTGCAAACACTGCAGGGCAACACCCGGCTGGCGCTGAGCTGCGGCCTGACGATGACCAAAGGCTGGTCCCGCAGCGCGCAGGTCAGCGGCTGGAAACGCGACAAACTCCAGGCACCACTGGAATTGCCAACCGTTTTCTGTATCGGCCGCTAGAGCGCCAGACAGGAACAAAAAAGCCCGCGCGAAGCGGGCTTT
Source organism: Polaromonas sp. P3_C2 (assembly GCF_056402675.1). Lineage (NCBI taxonomy): Bacteria > Pseudomonadati > Pseudomonadota > Betaproteobacteria > Burkholderiales > Comamonadaceae > Polaromonas > Polaromonas sp. P3_C2. The sequence continues at coordinate 1,498 of NZ_JBFUGX010000784.1, forward strand.
TTGGCAAGGGCCATCACCTTCTCAAGAGGTCGTCCTAGCGAAGCGCCGGAATCGCCTTGAAGGCCTTCATTGCGCCTTCGCCCATCGCCGCGCCAAACTTCTTGGCCAACCGTTCGGCCACATTGTCGCGACGGGTGTAGTCAATGATCTCGTCGGTCTTGACCACTTCGCGGGCCACATACTCAAGGTTGCCGAGCTGGTCGGCCAGGCCCAGTTCCACCGCCTGCTGGC
>NZ_JBFUGX010000785.1:0-1724 GCF_056402675.1 Polaromonas sp. P3_C2
GGGTTTGATGAATTCACCGGATGGAGCAGAAGCAAAGGTGGGCCGCTTGCGGCCCACTTCTTTTTTGTGCGCGTTTTGTGGGCAGGTTTTCCATGTCACCGGTTTCTCCAGGCGACGAATCTTTCATGCGCCGCCAACGCAGGTAATCTCCCCGTAAAGTCCACCCCGGCAATGCATTTCGGGTGCATGATGGGGAGTACCGTCGCGCGTCCACTGCGGGACGCCAGCCCCTTGTCCCCCGGCCATCACCCGCCACGAAAGCATCCATGCAAAAACCCTCGAACACCTCGCCCGAGAAGCCACAACTGGCGCGCGCGCTCGAAAAAAACGATGCCGTGCAGGACACGGTGGAAAGATCGGCACAAGAGCTACTGCTGATCAACAAGGTCCTCGAAAAAGAAATTCCACCCGCGGTCAAAACGGGTGACGTTGCGATGGCGCTGGTAAAAACCGCGGAACTGGAAGACAAAATCCAGAGCTCCGCGGAAGAGCTGGCGCACGTCAACGACCTGCTGGAACGGGAGATTGCGGAGCGTGCCGAACTGGAGAAAAAACTGCTGGCAGCCACAACCGGTATCGCAGGAAAAGGCACACCCAACGCCACCGACAGTTGAAGAAAACAGCGCCGACACCTTTGGTGCCGGTATGGAGTCATGTCAAAGTGGGCCGCTTGCGGCCCACTTTTTTTATCCTTCCTGCTTATCGGTCTGTGCGGATTTCAGCACGCCATCCGCCTTGAACATGGCCTTGATGCCGCGCACCGCCTGGCGGATGCGGGCTTCGTTTTCGATCAAGGCAAAGCGCACATGGTCGTCACCGTGGTCACCAAAGCCGATTCCCGGTGACACGCACACCTTGGCTTTTTCCAGCAGCTGCTTGGCGAATTCCAGCGAGCCCAGCTTGCGGTAAGCCTCGGGAATGCGCGCCCAGATGTACATCGACGCCTTGGGGCAGTCAACCGGCCAGCCCGCTTCGGTCAGGCCCTTGTAGAGCACGTCGCGCCGCGCCTGGTATTGCGCGGTAATGTCCCTCACGCATTGCTGGTCGCCTTCCAGCGCGGCAATCGCGGCCACCTGCAGCGGGGTGAAGGTGCCGTAGTCGTGATAGCTCTTGATGCGCGCCAGCGCGGCCACCAGGTCGGGGTTGCCCACCATGAAGCCGACACGCCAGCCTGCCATGTTGTAGCTTTTGGAGAGCGTAAAAAATTCCACCGCGATGTCTTTGGCGCCCGGCACCTGCATGATGGAAGGCGCCTTCCAGCCGTCGAACACGATGTCAGCATAGGCCAGGTCGTGCACCACAAAAATGTCGTGCTTGCGCGCCAGTGCAATCACCTTCTCGAAAAACTCCAGCTCCACGCACTGCGCGGTGGGGTTGGACGGAAACCCCAGCACCATCATCTTGGGCTTGGGGTAGCTGCCGCGAATGGCTTTTTCCAGCTCGGCAAAAAAATCCGTGTCGGGTGTCAGCGGCACCGAGCGAATATCGGCCCCCGCGATCACCGCGCCGTAAATGTGAATGGGGTAACTTGGGTCCGGCACCAGCACGGTGTCGCCGCGGTCCAGCGTGGCCAGCATCAGGTGGGCCAACCCCTCTTTGGAGCCGATGGTGACGATGGCCTCGGTGTCGGGGTCAATCGCCACCTGGTAGCGGCTCTGGTACCAATGCGCAATGGCGCGCCGCAGCCGCGGTATGCCCTTGCTGGCCGAATAGCCGTGCGTGTC
>NZ_JBFUGX010000786.1:0-1724 GCF_056402675.1 Polaromonas sp. P3_C2
CAAAGATGGTGCCGATCAGTACGGAGATCGGCAGCAGCTCGTACAAATGATTGGGAATCAGCAGGCCTACGTACAGCAGTGCATGCCTGATCTGGTAGACATCGGCGGCGTTGATGCCGCTGCTCTTGCCGAGGTATTGCAGTTCATCGACCAGGTCAAAAAAGAAGAACAGGGCCAGGAAGCCCAGCGCCACCAGGGCGATGGCTGCCAGCACTTCACCGTAGATCAGGCGGCGTATGGTTTTCATGCGTGGCTTTCGCTGTCGCGTACAGCCAGCGGTGTACGGTTGATGCGCCGGGCGGGCCGCAGCGTCCAGTTGAACTGTCGCTTGGACAGCCAGGCCAGGGCCAGCAGCAGGACACCACCATGCAGCGCCAGCAGGAAGTTGCTGAAACTGATGAGGCCCACAAAAATCCAGCTTTGCCCGAGGTTGACCAGGTTGTTGTAGACCACAAAGGTCAGCAACACAAAGATCATGTTGCCGCTGCGGCCACCGCGCGGGTTCACGCTGGCCAGGGCCACCGCCAGTACGACAAAGTTGATGGATGCCAGCGCCAGCCCCAGCCGCCACGCCAGTTCGCTGAGGTTGCCGCGGGTCGGCGTCTTGATCAGGGAGCGGGTGGAAAGCAGTTTGGCTTCCGGTGCGTTTTCGGTCAGCGGATTGTTATCGCCAGTTTTGGTGCCGTACTCTTCGAAGTCGCTGATTTTGAGCGCCGATTGCCCGATCACGTTTTCCAGGCGCTGGCCGTTTTCGAGCATGAGGAACTGGGCGTCACCTTTGGTCTCGATGCGGCCCGAGCGGGCCGTGGTGATGGAACTCTTGCCTTTTTCGGTCGCAGCGATAAAGACGTTGTTACTGGAGCGCTCGCCCGCCAGGTCGCGGTCGATGAAGAAAACCCGGTTGCCGCTGGAGGACTCCTGGAACTGGCCAGGGGCAATGCGGTCGATGTCGCCGCGCTGCTCATACCGGCTTTGCATGTCTTTGGTTTGCTGGTTGGTCCAGGGCCAGACAAAAAGGGCCATCAGCGTGATGACCAGCAGCACAGGCCATGCAAAACGGAAAAGCGGCCGCAGAAAACCCGCCAGGCCCTGACCACTGGTGAACCACACCACCATTTCGCTGTCGCGGTACATGCGCGACAAGGTACTGACCATCGCAATAAACAGCGACAGCGTGAGGATGGTCGGCAGGCGTCCCAGGGCCGAGTAGGCCATGAACAGCATGACGTCCTGCGGATTGATGAAACCGCGCGATGCCTGGCCCAGGGTGCGGATCAGAACAATGGTCATCACGATGGTGACCAGGACCACCAGCGTGGCCCCAAAACTGCGTGCCAGCTCTTTGCGAATCGTGGATTGGAATAACATTGACTGAATATCTGCCTTGGCTTCGTTTTATTTTTGTTTTACTTTGGTTTATTTACCAGACCCTGAATTATGGACTTTGAACTCAAAACACTGACACCCACCCGTATTTGCAGCGAAAAAACCGATGCGCTGCTGGTTCTCGTACCCCAGGATCCGGGCTCCGGCAATGACCCCCTTTCGGTGCTCGCATCGCTGGCGATCAAGTCGGGGGACTTTGARGCCAAGCCGGGCAAGCTCCTGAGCACGTACCGCGCTCCCGGCATCACTGCCAGGCGGGTCGTACTGGCGGGCGTCGGGGATGCCAGTGCCAAAAACGTTCGTACCGCCGTCAGTGCCGGCCTGGGCGCCCTGAAGGC
>NZ_JBFUGX010000787.1:0-1722 GCF_056402675.1 Polaromonas sp. P3_C2
AGGCGGGCTACTCCTACAAGATGAGCAATCGCACTTCGCTGTACGGCTTCTATGACCGCTCGGACCCGAACAACCGTGTCGCCAATGACGTGATCCGTGTTTACGGGGTTGGCATTCAGCATAACTTCTGAGCGCACAAAGGCACGCGATCAGTATCTCGTCCGCAAAGCCCGCCTCCGGCGGGCTTTTGTCATGGATAACAGGAACGCCTTAGACAGGCTCCATCATTTTGGAAAGCATGGGTATGTCAATAAAACATTGGATCAGTACAGGCATTCTGGGAACAGTTTGTGCCGTTGCCTCATCCGCTCCGCAGGACATCGTGATCGGCCAGATCGGCCAGCTTAAGGACCCGAATTCCGCGGCAAGCCAGGTCAAGGTGGGCGTGCAACTGTATTTTGATGTCGTCAACGACCGGGGTGGYGTTAATGGGGCGAAGCTGAAACTTGTCACCAAAGACCGGGGACCGGACGGGTCGGACTCAGTGGAAAAAACACGGGAAATCATCCAGGAAGAAAAGCCTGTTGCATTGATCGGATTTTCTGGAACTGCGCCTGTTGAAGCGCTGATTCAGGAAAAGGTACTGGCTGCGGCCGGCATTCCCTTGGTGGGGCCTCGAACAGGCGCCGTATCGCTTCATCAACCGGTGAACCCCTGGATTTTTCACACGCGCGCCAACTATGCCCAGGAGGTGCAAAAGATTGTGTCCCATATGAACATCATCGGGCACAAACGCATCGCGGTTCTCTACGAAAAGAGTCCGTTTGGCATTGAAGGTTACGACCGGGCCCTACACGCGATCAGGGGAAAAAACCTTCAGCTCTCGGGCAGTGCAAGCTACGAATACGGCACGACCAATGTCAGTGAAGCGGTCGCAACGATTCTCAAGGCCAAACCCGACGCGGTTATTTCAGTGGCGACGAGTGCCGCGACCGCCGAGTTCTACAAGAATTTTCGTCAAGGTGGAAGTTCGGCGTTTGTCGTCGCCCTTTCTGTCACCGACGGTGCCGCGGTCGTGAAAAGAATCGGCAAACAGGCCGCCTACGGCTTGGGCATAGCGCTGGTGGTGCCCGATCCGTCCAGTAAGACCTCCACGCTCATCAGGGAAATGCAGGAGGACCACAAGAAATTTGGCGTACCAGGATCTGATTTGAACCTGGCAGTGACTGAAGGCTACATTGCGGCCAGGGTGCTGACCGAAGGCCTGAAACGCGCCGGACCGAATCCCACTTCCGCAAAACTGAAACGTTCCCTGGAGTCATTGAGGGATTTAAATCTCGGCGGATTCTCTGTTAATTTTTCCCCGACAAATCACTCGGGCTCGTCGTATGTCGACATCATCGTACTGGGCCCTGACGGTAGAATGCTTCGCTAACTCAAACATACCCGTTGAAGCAAGCCAGCGGCAAGAAGGCAATGGACTATAACGTAGCGTCGGTAGATGAAGCACTCGGCTTATTGATGCTTGTAGCCCAGAACCCCGGCCTGGGTGTGACCGAGCTTTCCAAAAGATCTGAAATTACCAAAGCCAGGGCGTTCCGCCTTTTGAGCACACTGGAACGGCGCGGTTTCGTGCAGCGATCGGGTGACGCTGCGACCTACCATCTCGGCTACAACGCATTGCTTGTGGGGTTGGCTGCCGACGAACAGGTCAGCCTGGTCAGGCAGGCCAGCAAATATCTTCAGCAGCTGGCCAGCAAATTCAACGAGATTGTGCAGATC
>NZ_JBFUGX010000788.1:0-1720 GCF_056402675.1 Polaromonas sp. P3_C2
GTGCGGCCCTTCATGCAGCCATCAAACAGGGGCTGCAGCGTGCTGCGCATTTCAGCGGGCGCCATCCAGTTGTTGGTCGGGCCGGCGTCTTCCTTTTTGGCCGAGCAGATGAAGGTGCGGTCTTCCACGCGCGCCACGTCAGTCGGGTCGGAGCAGGCCAGGAAGCTGTTTGGGCGCTTGGCTTCGTTGAGTTTTTTGAAGGTGCCGGCGTCGACCAGTTGCTGGCACAGGCGCTGGTACTCGGCGTCGCTGCCGTCGCACCAGTAAATGTTGTCGGGCTTGCACAGGGCCACCATGTCGGCGACCCAGGCAATCAGTTTGGCATTCTTGACGTAGGGGGGCGTGTTGAGGTTAAGCCCTTGCATCGCGGGATGGTTCATCGAAAAAACTCCAAAGTTAAAAAGCGTTATTTCGGGAAACGTCGCGCGGCAACCTGGGTGGTTGCGACACGGAGACGTTTATCGGAATAAGGCTTGGAAGCTTCCCTTTGCACAACAAACAAGTCCCGGTCGGCGGGCGGTGCGCAAGCTTCAAAAGTGCTGCGGCGCAATGACAAAAAGCGGCAGCGTGAGGCTGCTTTTCATCTTCCACGGGTCGGCCAGTCAATTCATTTTAAGAAGATCGGCGCGAGTTACCTGTAAGTTACAGGCAAAAGTTATGCATAACCGGCATGAGGTTATGCATAGGCTACACCGGGGTTCCGGCAGTCATGACATCGGGGCGAAGAATGCCGGGACGGTCGTTTCGGCCCGCAATTTCAGGCTGGTTCTTCGATGAACAGGCTGAAGATGGCCGAGAGAGATGGGAGAGGGCACGGAGCCTGGAAACAAAAAAGTCCGCGAGATGCGGACTTTTGGGGTGAAAGCGGGGGCTTTCAGGCCATGTAGATGGCGATAAACGCCAGCAGGAACATCAGCACGCCGCCCACCACGGGCAGAACAATGGGGATCAACGGAACGATCGCGTCGACGGCATCCTGCTCCTGGGCGGGGGTGGCGCTGTCGTGGGCTGCATTGGTGGTGTGGCTGGCTGGACTGGACATGGGGGTGATTCCTGAAATGCTTGAGACTCTTCGCAGATTTTACCCGCATGAAGATGGTTACACGAAGATGCGGGCGACAAAGATGCCCGGCGCCTGGCTTGCGGTACCCTTTGCCATGCTTATTTGTGGAAGGAATACATGAAATCCCCAGCCCATTTCGCGCCTCAGCAGCGGTTCCGTTTTTTCCAGGCCGGTGCCGCCTTGTCCGCCCTGGCCCTGTTGTCGGCATGCGCTTCCGGCGGTCCCAACAGCGCCTCGGCAAAGCCCGTGCTGTATCCCAACGCCACCCTTAACCGGGTAGGTGACGCGCAAGGCCAGGCGGAGGCCAGCGCCTGCATGTCACGGGCGTCGGCCGCCGGGCTCAGCCCGTCGCAAAGCACCAACGAAGTCGGCCGGCGTGCCGGTGAAGGCGCAGCCGTCGGGGGTGTGGCTTCGGCGGTGGGCGCGCTGATCACCGGGCGCGGCGGCGAAGGCGTACTGCGTTCCGGCGCCGCGGGCGCCGCCGTGGGCGGCTCTGCGGGTGCGGTGTCAGGTGCGTTTCACAACGACAAACCCAACAGCACCTACCGTAGCTTTGTGCAGCGTTGCCTGAGCGAAAAGGGCTTTGAGGTGATCGGCTGGAACTAGGGTCTTAGCTTAGTGCTGCTCTGAAGCCTCAAAGCCGGCCATATTCCTGTC
>NZ_JBFUGX010000789.1:0-1708 GCF_056402675.1 Polaromonas sp. P3_C2
GCCCAGAAGCGGCCTCGCGGATCGGCCTTGCCGTCGTTGAACCGCGTCGTGTTGGTGTCATGGCCGGCCCGCATGAGCTGCTGGAGCTCGGCGCCCCACTCGCGGGCGCGGTAAATGCCGTCGCGCAATGCGATCACCAGGCCACTGCCTTGCCCCTGTGTACGGGCCGGCGCAATGCTGCCGGGCTCCGACGGCATGGCCCAGCTTTGCACCGTCCCCATAAAGACGTTGCAACGGTGAATCTGCCGGCCTGGAATGTCAACCCAATACAGCATTTGCTCGTCGGGATGCCAGAACGGCGATTCACCCAGTTCACTGGGTTGTGCAACAACGGTTTGCCATGTCATGCGGCGTTCCTTGAAAGGCTGAAAAGTGGACAGGGACCCAAGGTTAGCACCGGCAGGGCCGCCGCCGGAAACGGCCCCCGCAGCCGAATCCCGGCGATCGTGCAACGCCCACGAGGCACGCGTCAAAAAAAACAGCCCACCGGCTTGCGCCAGCGGGCTGAACATCCAAAGGAGATACTCAATCAGGGGGCTGCCCTGGGGCAGCCCGAATTCGTCTGACTATGAATTAACGGTTGTAGGCGGTCTCACCGTGCGAGGTGATGTCCAGGCCTTCGCGTTCGTCTTCTTCGCTGACGCGCAGGCCAATCGTGAGGTCAACCACCTTGTAGGCGATGAAGGAAACCACACCGGACCAGACGATGGTGATCAGCACGGCCTTGGCCTGGATCCAGACCTGGCCGGCGATGGTGTAAGCGTCAGGCGTCACGGCCGTGGCGGTCACCCAGTCACCCACGAAGCTTGGGCCACCCAGGGCTGGCGAGTTGAAGACGCCGGTGAGCAGCGCGCCCAGAATACCGCCCACGCCATGCACGCCGAACACGTCGAGCGAGTCGTCAGCGCCCAGCAGTTTCTTCAGGCCGTTCACACCCCAGAGGCAGGCGAAGCCGGCGATCAGGCCGATGATGAGGCCGCCGCCGATGCCGACGTTGCCGGCTGCGGGCGTGATGGCCACCAGGCCGGCGACAGCGCCGGACGCTGCACCCAGCATCGAGGCCTTGCCGCGCATCAGCGCTTCACCGACGCACCATGCCAGCACAGCGGCAGCGGTAGCACCCAGCGTGTTGATGAAGGCCAGGGCGGCGAAACCGTTGGCTTCCAGGGCGGAGCCGGCGTTGAAGCCGAACCAGCCCACCCACAGCAATGCGGCGCCAACCATGGTCAACGTGAGGCTGTGAGGGGCCATGGCTTCCTTGCCGTAGCCGATACGCTTGCCTATGCAGAAGGCGCCTACCAGGCCGGCGACAGCGGCGTTGATGTGCACCACGGTACCGCCTGCAAAATCCAGGGCGCCCATTTGCCAGATATAACCGCCCTTGGCGCTCATGGCGTCGGCGACTTCCTTGCCGGTGTAGGCGTCAGGGCCCATCCAGAACCAGACCATGTGGGCAATAGGTGCATAGCTGAAGGTGAACCAGATCGCCATGAACAGCAGCACTGCGGAGAACTTGATGCGTTCGGCAAAGGCGCCAACGATCAGCGCGCAGGTGATGCCGGCAAAAGTGGCCTGGAAGGCTGCGAACACGATCTCGGGGATCACGACACCCTTGCTGAAGGTGGCGCCATTGGCAAAGGTGCCCGCGACGTTGTCCCAGATGCCCTTCATGAAGAGCCGGTCGAAGCCGCCGAAGAAGGCGTTGCCT
>NZ_JBFUGX010000790.1:0-1703 GCF_056402675.1 Polaromonas sp. P3_C2
GGGCTACAGTCACCGAAATCACGGTATTGATGGCGACATAAATCAGGCTGTTGATGTAGCCCGAATACCAGGACGGGTCGGTAAAAATGGTCTTGTAGTTGTTCCAGGTGAACTCCTGGGGAAAGAACGAGAAGCTCGACAAAATCTCGGCATTCGTCTTGAAGCTCATGTTGACCATCCAGTAGATGGGCAACAGCGCGAACAAAATGTAGGCAATCAGGAACAGCGTGCGCGCCTGGAATTTCGGTGTGTTCATTCCACGCCCTCCTTCTCTTGCGTACCGACGCGCTGCATCCAGTTATAGAGGATGAAGCACAGCAGCAGGATGATCAAAAAGTAAATCAGCGAGAAAGCCGCCGCCGGGCCCAGGTCGAACTGGCCGACGGCTTTTTGCGTGAGATATTGCGAAAGGAATGTCGTGGCGTTGCCCGGCCCGCCACCCGTCAGCACAAAAGGCTCGGTGTAAATCATGAAGCTGTCCATGAAGCGCAGCAGCACGGCAATCATCAGCACGCCGCGCATCTTGGGCAGCTGGATGTAGCGGAACACAGCGAACTTGCTGGCGCCGTCGATGCGCGCGGCCTGGTAGTAGGCGTCCGGAATCGAGCGCAAGCCCGCGTAGCCCAGCAGCGCCACCAGCGGCGTCCAGTGCCAGACATCCATCATGAGCACCGTCACCCAGGCGTGCGTGGCATTGCCGGTGTAGCTGTAGTCAAAGCCCATCTTTTGCAGCATCGCGCCCAAAAGGCCAATGTCAGCCCGGCCATAGATCTGCCAGATAGTGCCCACCACGTTCCACGGAATCAGCAGTGAGAGCGAAACGAGCACCAGCACCAACGAGGCCTTCCAGCCTTGCGCCGGCATGGACAGCGCGAGTGCGATGCCCAGCGGAATTTCGACCGCCAGCACGGCCAGCGAGAACGTCAGTTGCCGCCAGAGTGCCGCATGCAGTTCTTCGTCACGCATGACGGATACAAACCACTCAGTGCCGACAAACACGCGCCGCTCGGGCGAGATGATGTCCTGCACCGAATAGTTAACCACGGTCATCAGCGGCAGAATGGCGGAGAACGCCACGCAGATGATGACGGGCAGCACCAGCAGCCAGGCCTTTTGATTAACGGGCTTAGTCGTCGTGCTCATGCATCCACCAGTTCGTCATTGAGGTACAGGCAGGTGTGTGGCCCCATCACCTGCAGCCAGACCTCCTCGCCAACTTGCGGCGCGCGGGAAGCCGGGTTCAACCGGGCCTTGATCGTGTGTTCACCGATCCGCGCCRTCAGCATCCAGTGCGTGCCGATGTCCTGCACCAGCGTGACAGTGAACGGCAGCGCCGCCGGGTCACCCGGCGCCGTCTTCACCACGTATTCAGGGCGCACACCCAGCTTGAGCTCGCCGTCGGGCATGGCACGTTCAGGCGGGAGCGCCAACGGCCGCTCCGCGACGCGTAGCGCGCCACCGACGACGGTGGCCGGCAAGAAGTTCATGCCGGGCGATCCGATGAAGTGGCCTACAAACGTATGGCGGGGGCGCTCAAACAGTGCATCGGCCGAGCCCGTCTGCACAGCGCGGCCGCGCGTCATCACCACCACCTCTTCGGCAAAGGTCAAAGCCTCCACCTGGTCGTGTGTCACATAAATCAGGGTGAGCTTCAATTCATGGTGAATCTGCTTGAGCTTGCGCCGCAGTTGCCATTTCAGGTG
>NZ_JBFUGX010000791.1:0-1700 GCF_056402675.1 Polaromonas sp. P3_C2
CGATTGCCCCCGTGTGCCCTTGGCTTGCCGCGGCCGTCAACCACCGGAGAGCCTCGGTCGTGTTCTCCGGGAACTGCAGAAGGTGCTGGCCGAGTTTCCACTGGGATGAATCCAGCCCCGCCTCCGCACATTCGCGGAGAAGGCGGACGGCAGCCAAGACGTCCTGACTTGTGCCCATGCCGTGATACGTGAAGCTTGCAACCCAGTGCTTTGCCTCCAGCAGGCCGCCGGCGGCAGCTTTCTTGTACCAGACCAGCGCTTCGACCGGGTTCCTGGGCGAGCTCTCGTCCGCCAAGTGACCAAGATAAAACTCTGCCTCGTGGTCCCCATCTCCGGCGAGTTCGAGCAGCCGTTCCCGCGCCTCTTCGGGCGCCAGGTCGTAATAAATGTCCTCGGCGGCCGTCACGTGACGCCTAACGTAGAGGGTGACCGGACCGCAACATTTGCGGCGGAGCCACCTTGCAGTTGTGGATCCGCGTTGACCGACCAGTTAGACCGCATTGGGATCTCCCAGCGTTTGATACATGACATGAGTTAGCTCAAACTGGTTGCAGCCACGCGACGCAATGCCGCCCTTGTCGTCTGGGCGTTCGAGCTCCCACCCCTCTTCTACGTCGGACCAGTACAGCAGCTTATCGCCAAAGGCGGCCACGGCAACGACATACTCACCCGGTGAATCCGCGACCGACAGCTCACGCGGAGCTATGCAGGCCTTCTCTAAAGCCGCTCTATGCTCCGGATGCAACCTGCGAAGACCGTCCTCCAATAGGTCAGTGACTTCAGCGATGGTGGCAGAGCGGAACATTGAGGAACGGTCTAACGTTCGACTTAACCGGACCGCCGCAGGCAGGTCCGCTTGAAGGAAGGATCGGGCATCATTTCGCACGCCCTGAAAAGAAGAAGCGGATGACCAGCATTGCCAGTCCCGCAAGCAGCATATAGCGACCAACTCCCTTCTGGGCATCAGAGGAGTCGTCCTGGTTGATGTCTTGAAGCGTGCTGGGTGCCTCAGGTAGATAGCGAACCGTCATGGTGGATGGGACAGAGTTGCTGCGCAAGGCACGGCCAAGCTCCGCAGCAACGCCGACTTCAGTCCGAATTTCGCGACCATCCTCCGTAGTGAAGCGAACATGCGCTGTGTACAGGCTGTCAGCATGGGTATTCTTCTTCTCCTTCCACTCCAGTCTGGTTACCTCGGCCTTGGTCGTCTTGCCGTGATCGCGCAATGCCGAAAACTTGGTGGCGTTCTTGTGACCGGCATACATAAAAAAGATGCCAAACACAACAAGACAGATCGCGACAACTCGGCTACCTAAGATTCGAAACATCGGTGGCTCCTTAGGCCTAAGGTAAAAATGATCGGACTACTAATAAATGCCGCGGCGCCACGTCCTGCTGCTGTGGCTCCGCGCTGGTTGATATGTTATGCGGCGTGGCGTGTCGCGACTTCATATGCGACCCAAACCAGGAATGTAGCGAGGACGACGCCGAAAAACAAGATGCCGGCATGCCAGGATACGTCTGGTTGATTGAGGGGTTAGACGCCATTGCTAAACGACTCGACCGCTGTCCGGTACGCTACCAGTGGCTCCGAAGCACCTGCGATAGCTCGGCCGATGACGATGTGCGTGGCGCCTGCCCTGGCTGCCGCAGCAGGAGTGGAGATGCGCACCTGGTCTGTGGCCGCCTGGGAAAGCTGA
>NZ_JBFUGX010000792.1:0-1700 GCF_056402675.1 Polaromonas sp. P3_C2
GTAAAAAACATAATTGAACTGGATGGCTCGCAAGGCGAAGGTGGCGGGCAGATCTTGCGCACCGCGCTGGCGCTCAGCCTGGTGACGGGCAAGCCGTTTCGCATGGACAACATCCGTGCGAAGCGGCCCAAGCCCGGCTTGATGCGCCAGCACCTGGCCTGCGTGAACGCGGCCGTGTCTGTGGGCGGCGGCGTCGATCAGACTTCCGCCGTCAATGCCACCGGTCAGGCGGTGCAGATTGGCGAAACCACGTTGCTGTTCACGCCAGGTGAGGTGCGCGCGGGCGACTACGAATTTGCGGTCGGCTCGGCCGGCAGCTGCATGCTGGTGCTGCAAACCGTGCTGTGGCCGCTGCTCCAGGCCAGGGCCGCCTCCACGCTGCATCTCAGCGGTGGGACGCACAACCCGATGGCGCCGTCGTGTTCCTTCCTGTCGCTGCTGGCACCTTGTTTCGCCGGCAATGGAGAGGCCCTGTTTGACATTGAGTTGCGCCGCCACGGTTTTTACCCGGCGGGAGGCGGGGAGGCGCGCGTGCGCCTGAATCCGCCCACGCAGGGCTTTTCGGCCATTCACCTCATGGAGCGCGGCGCGTTGCTGGAGGCTTATGCCGAATGCCTGCACGCTGGCCTGCCCAGAGGCGTGGCGGAACGTGAGCTGGACGTGCTGCGCAAGGGGCTGGGTTGGGAAGAAGGCTGCCTGCGCGACCGCGGGCTGCGCAGCAACGAAGGGCCGGGCAACGCGCTGTTGGCCGTCCTGCGCTATGAGCACATCACCGAGGTCTTTGCGGCCTATGGCGAAAAGAGCGTGAGTGCCGAGCAGGTCGCCCGCCGCGTGCTGCAGGAGGTGAAGGCCTACCAGGCCCACGAGGCGCCGGTAGGCCCGCACCTGGCAGACCAGCTGATGATTCCCATGGCACTGGCGGGCCTGCAGGGTCGGATGGGTCACTATTGGGCGACGGAGCTGACCGAGCACACCCGCACCAATGCGCGGACCATCGAAGTCTTCCTGCCTGTGAAGTTCTCGTGCGAGCCATGCGGTGGCGGAACGGTGATTTCGCTGCAGGTGTAATGAATGGCCGGGTCATTCCTGGCCGATGCATGCCGATGTGAAAAGGTGCCGTGCATTGCTGGTGTTGAGTCCGGGGCCAGAGAAGCCTTACAGTATGGGCTGGTCGCATGAGGAACCTGCATGTCCAACGGCAAAAATACACTACCATCCGGCGCCCCCGATAAAGCCCAGATCGAGAACGCGATCGAAAAGGTCAATCGGCAGATCAAGATTCTGCGGGCCTTCAAAATATCGGTGACGCAAACCGGCTGGGATTCGAGCGTGGAGTCCCTGCAAAAGAAAGTCAACACCACCCTGGCCGACAGCTTTGGCGTGGGCACGCCCGAATACCGGCAGTTTGCCGTCGCGATACAGGATTTTCTGCTGGACAAGACTTTCGGCGACCGCTTCACGGACGACGAACGCCAGCAAAAAGTCAGGCAAGGGATCGATCTGGCCATCATGCGCGTGAATGCGGCCAAGAAGCTGCTGAGCGACTACCTCGATGGCACTGCAGCGCCGATGGTGGACCCGGTTGTGGAGGCGAAACCGGTGTCACCGCCCCCACCAGCACCAGCACCAGCACCAGCAGCAGCACCAGCAGCAGCAGCAGCAGCAGCACCGGAACCGGAGCCGGAGCCGGAGCCGGAGCC
>NZ_JBFUGX010000793.1:0-1699 GCF_056402675.1 Polaromonas sp. P3_C2
CTTCATACACCGTGGCCAGCAGGCGCTCGGGCGGCAGCTTGTAGACCTCGGTCAACAATTCCCAGGCCCACTTGAGCGACTCGCGCTTGAAGTAGTCGCCGAAGCTCCAGTTGCCCAGCATCTCGAAAAAGGTGTGGTGGCGCGCGGTGTAGCCCACGTTCTCCAGGTCGTTGTGCTTGCCGCCGGCGCGCAGACATGCCTGTACCGAGGCTGCACGCACATAAGGCCGCTTGTCGGTGCCCAGGAACACATCCTTGAACTGCACCATGCCCGAGTTTGTGAACATCAGCGTCGGGTCATTGCCCGGCACCAGCGAGCTGGACGACACCACGGTGTGGCCCTTGGACGCAAAGAAATCAAGAAATGTCTTGCGAATGTCCGAGACGGTGAATACAGGCGTTGAAGCTGACGTGGGGGCTGTCGTGGAGGTGGGATGGCTCATGGTCTGCAATAGTGGTTTTGGCAAGGCGGCGCCCTCGGGCTCACCCGCTTGGGCTAAGCCTTTGATTATAGGTTTGAGGGGGATGCCCCCGCTTTATTGGGCTGTCTGCCGGCCCAGATCAATGCGGTGGGACAAAAAGCGCCATATGCGCTCATCGTCGCTGAAAGCCACGTTAAAACGGAGCCAACCCGTCGGATGGGGCTCCAGCAGAAACAATTGTCCCGGGCCCAGCATGATGCCCTCGGGCGTAGCCTCTTTGGACAGGACGGCCCCATCGGGAAGGTCCGGGTGCCGGGCCCAGAGGTACATGCCGGCCCCTGGCTCATGGAAAAGCTCAAACCCCAGTCCGGTCAGGTTCTTTTCGGTCTTGCGGTGCGCTGCAGCCAGCTTCTCCCGAAGCGACTTGAGGTGCTTGCGCCAGCGGCCGTCGGTGACCACCCCGAAAGTCAGCCGTTCGGCGATATCGGACGAGGTAAGGCCCGAAATCATCTTGAGCTGGGCCAGGTCCTCGATCAGCTCGCCTCGCGCCAGCAGGTAGCCCACGCGCAAATTGGGGGAAATTGTTTTGGAATAGCTGCCGATGTAGACCACGCGCTGCAGCTGGTCCAGGCTGGCCAGCGTGGACCGCGAGACCGGGTCCATGTCGGCGTAAATATCGTTTTCCACCAGCGTGAAGTCGTGCGTCTCGGCCAGTTGCAGCAAGCGGTGCAGATGGGCCGCGGACGCAATCGAACACGTCGGGCTTTGCAAACGGGGTTGGGTGAAGAAGGCCTTGGGCTTGTGCTCGGCCAGCAGCGCCTCCAGCGCGGCCAGGTCGTACCCGGTAGGGGTGCGCGGCACCCCCACAAGGTTGGCGCCCAGAAAGCGCAGCATGAACATCAGGTTGGGATAACCGGGGCTATCGACCAGCACGGTGTCGCCCGGTTTGACCAGTTGCCGGGCCACCAGGTCCAGCGCCTGGCTGGAGCCTTGCGTCAGCAGCACCTGGTCGACCTCGACCGATATCTGGTTTTCGGCCAGCGCCTCCGCAATGACCATGCGCAGGGCCATATGTCCATAAGGCAGGCCGTAACCCTCAAGAGAGGAACCGTCCACCGACAGGTGCCGCATGCTGCGGCGGAGTGCGTCCCCGAACAGGAAATCGTGCGGCAACCAGCCACAACCGGGCTTCATCGGCAGGTTGCGGTTTTCAAAAATCTGCTTGAGGTACCAGCGGGCGTCAAATTTAGGTTGCGGGGGCTGCGCGTACGGCACACC
>NZ_JBFUGX010000794.1:0-1692 GCF_056402675.1 Polaromonas sp. P3_C2
ACCATGGGTGCACCGCCGATGTCGGCCAGCGGCTTGTTGGGCAGGCGTGTAGAGGCCAGCCTGGCCGGAATGAGGACGGTGAAGCTCATGCTTTCGGGGTCTTGCTTGTTTTTTTCAAGGCGCCGTTCACAGACCGAGTTCTTCATCAGTCAAGGTCCGCGCTTCGCTTTCCAGCAGCACGGGAAGCCCGTCGCGCACCGGGTAGGCGAGGCGGGCGCTGCGGGAAACAAGTTCCTGTTTTTCCCGRTCGTAGTCGAGCGGGCCTTTGGTCACAGGGCAGACCAGCAGTTCAAGCAGTTTGGTGTCCATGGCCTGATGGTAAGGGAGAAATCAGCGGGGCCAGCCGGGCATCGAGTGCGGCAAAGAACGCTGGTTCGGGCGTAAACACCAAAGGTACGGCCAGAACCTCCTTTTGTGATGTGCCCTGCAGGGCAAAAAGCTTGACGGCGTCTTTTTCAGTGCACAGCACCACACGCCCTTTGAGTTCCTCCGCTTCCAGGTCTTGATCGGTGAAGTCATGGTGGTCGGGCAGGGCCGTTGTGGCCTGCAGCGTCAGGCCGGTTTCCCTCAGCATTCCGAAAAATGCTTCAGGATTGGCTATGCCCGCAAGTGCCGCCAGAGGCCGGCCCCGCAGGCTCGCCAGCGAGACCGGTTCGTCCCGGGCGGAATAAGCTTCGTTGCTCAGTTTCCGGTTGGAAACAAACCCTTCAAATGCCGGTTTTTGCCCGGTGTGCAGCACAAAATTCAAGCCAACCCGTTCGCGTGCGGGCCAGGGCTCACGCAACGGACCTGCCGGTAGCAGCCAGCCGTTCCCCACACCTCGGTCATCGAACACGGCAATCTCGATATCGCGCTGCAGGGCGTAGTGCTGCAGACCGTCGTCACACACGACTACAGCCGTGCCCGGATATGCCGCAAGCAATGCGCGCACGGCGTCTGCACGCTTGCCGGCAACAAAAACAGGCGCACCCGTTGCGCGCTTGATAAGGGCCGGCTCGTCGCCTGTGAGGTGAGGGGATGCGCCGGGGACCACCTCCAGGCAGGCGGTGCCGTGCCGTCCATAACCCCGCGACACCACCCCCACCCGTATCTGTTGCGCCTGCAGATGTTTCACCAGGGCAATCACCAGCGGTGTTTTTCCGGCGCCGCCGGCAATGACGTTTCCGACCACGATCACCGGAACGCCGAAATGTTCGGACCGGAGAATGTGACGGCGATACAGCACCCACCGCAGCCGCACGACCAGGCCATAGGCCTGGGCCAGCGGCCAGAGCAGGCATGCCGGCCAACCCCGTTTGCGCCAGGCATTCTGCAAAATCTGTTTCACGTGATGACTGCCATTTCGCCGCGAAGGCTGCATGGAATGGGCAACCGGCCCTGGCCTATCTGGCCCCGGCCGTTGCGGCGCTTTGCGTTGCAAATGTGATTTGTGTCAGCCCCTGGCGGCGTGCGGCCTCCATGACCGTAATAACGGCCTGATGCGTGGCGTTGGCATCGGCGCTGATGATGATGACGCTTTCCTTGCCGGCTTTCGCTGCTTCGGCAAGCGCGGCTCCCAGCACTTCGATGCCACGGCCTTCCACCAGAGTCTTGTTGACCATGTAGCGGCCGTCGCTGCTCACGGCGACGATGACTTCCTTGGGATAATCGCGCTGCTGTTCGGCGTTGGCGATCGGCAGCTTGACCTGAAGT
>NZ_JBFUGX010000795.1:0-1692 GCF_056402675.1 Polaromonas sp. P3_C2
GCTTCGCCCCTGGCCGGCCGCCCCCAGCAGCCCGCCTCGCCCCAGCGTGGCCAATGACGTTGAACCCAAGCCCAGGCTATTGCCGCTGACGATCGCAACCATGTGATCTACCTAATGGTGAACCGCCGGCTCGGGCCCCTGCCCCTCACCCCTCCTCCAACCCTTTGGAGAACTGCTCAACGGTATTTCATCAATACATCCTCACATTTACCACTTTGTTTAGGAAAATTTGCATCCGACCGCACGCGCCGAAAAATCGCTAAACAAATTCAAACCGGCATGGATATATTGATAAGCGCCGCTGGCATGGACGCTGCGACCCTGCGCGTATCGGCATTCAGCCAGGGCGGCTCCACGCCCTTCACTTTCTGACCGGTATCCCACAGGCAGCATCACCCCGGAGACTCTTCCATGTTTATCGCGATCACCATGAACCACATCCGCGCCGTCAAGGCCTGGGCAGAGGCTCATGACGCGCTCGTCAATCTCAATGTGTTGACTTTTGAGCTGGAAGTGAAGGCGCGCAACCGGTACTTCACACTGCATCCCCAGTTCCTGGCGCGCATGGACGGTCAGTTAATGCACGTCCCCCAGATGGTTCGCGAGGCAACCGGGTTTATCGGCTGGCTGCCTTACCGCCCCCTGCGTTGGCCGCTCGCTTCGGACAAGCTCGTCTTCAAAAAGCGCCTGGCGGAGTCCGGGCTCCCCACGCCCCGCATGTGGCCGACGCCGGGCGAGGCGACGGCCGCCTTCATCGTCAAGCATTCGGTCGGGTCTTTTGGCGAGGAACTGGCCGGCCCCTATCATCCTGGGCAGGAGCCCGATGCGGCGCGAATGCAAATGCTGACGAAACAGGGCAGCACCGGTAGCCTGTACGCGGAATCGTTCGTGCACGGAACGAACATCAAGGTCTGGTTCTGGGGGGCGCGCGCGTTCCATGCGCAGTTGCATCCCTATCCGTTGATACACGGCAACGGGCGCGACACCATCGCAGAGCTGATCGACGCGCGCCTCAAAGACATCAAGCAAAGCTGGGCCGACTACCCTGAAAAGCAGGCGGTGGAACAGGCACTTGCTTATCAGGGCCTGGACTTGAACACCGTACTGACGCCAGATATGTCTGCCTGGCTGGACTATCGCTACGGACGCCGTTTCGCGCCGGATGCGGCTACGGAAGAGGAAGACAATTTCCTGCGTCACATGCCTGCGACTCAAATAGCCCAACTGGAAGTAGCCGGCCAATGGATCGCCGCAGAGCTGCGAGAGGAACTCAGCGCACCTGTTTTGTGTTCGCTCGACGGCGTGCTCGACACGGACGGAAAGATCTGGTGGCTTGAGGCCAATTCGAACCCCATTTTCCCGCCGACCGGCTATTCGGCCATGTTTTCAACACTTTTCGGCACACCCATTTCCGCCCCGGAACCCGGCTCTGCCATGGCACCGGCATCCGGTCAGACCATACCGAACCCAATGCGCGGGTCACCAGGCGGCATAGCTATTCCGGCGGAACGCCCCGCGCAGATCAGGCTTAGCCCGGGCATCGGCGAAAGGGTGTCGGCATGAAGCCTGAATTTTCTGCGTCCGGTTCGCCAATCCCCGCGCCATCGGCTACCAGGATCGGCGGCAACCGAAATCGCGTTCTGAATCACCGCATTCCCACCCAGGTGCAGGCCTGCCTTGACGCTGCAGACC
>NZ_JBFUGX010000796.1:0-1692 GCF_056402675.1 Polaromonas sp. P3_C2
GGGCTTACCACCGCAGCTACATCTAAGCGCCAGGCGCCTCTACRCCGCGCCGCTCTTTGCAGCGGCCCACAAAAAAAGCCACCGGATCGGTGGCTTTTTTTTGCCTTGGCGCAGTCACTGCACCAGGAATGAGGCGTACCGCAGGTTGTGCGAAACGCCCCCGCGCGTGGCGTGCCGGTCAGGCGGCCAGGCGGCGCTCGATCGCGGCTTTGGTCTCCTCCAGCTCTTTCGGCAGGTGATGTTCGAGTTGCTTGAACAGTTCGGCGTGCAGCTCCAGCTCTTTCTGCCAGGCGGCCTTGTCGATGCTGGTCACGGTCTTGAACTGCTCGGCGCTGAAGTTAAGGCCGGTCCAGTTCATGTCTTCGTAGCGGGGGCTGACGCCGGTAATGTGCTCGACGCCCTGGCCCTTGCCTTCGATGCGATCGATCATCCACTTCAGCACGCGCATGTTTTCGCCGTAGCCGGGCCAGACAAACTTGCCGTCTTCGCCTTTGCGGAACCAGTTGGCCGTGAAGATCTTGGGCAGTTTGGCGCCGGAGGCTTCCAGCTTCTGGCCCACATTGAGCCAGTGCTGGAAGTAGTCGGCCATGTTGTAGCCGGCAAAAGCGATCATCGCGAACGGGTCGCGGCGCACTACGCCAACCTGGCCGGTGATGGCGGCCGTGGTTTCGGAGCCCATGGTGGCGGCCATGTACACGCCTTCCACCCAGTTGCGGCCTTCGGTGATCAGCGGCACGGTGTTGGAACGGCGGCCGCCGAAGATGAAGGCGTCAATCGGCACGCCGGCAGGGTCGTTCCAGGCCGGGTCCAGCGCCGGGTTGTTGGTGGCGGCCACGGTAAAGCGTGAATTGGGGTGGGCGGCCTTGGCGCCGGTTTCCTTGGCGATCTGTGGCGTCCAGTCCTTGCCCTGCCAGTCGATCAGGTGCGCCGGCAATGCCTTGCCGGGGGCGTCCTGCTCCATGCCTTCCCACCAGACGTCACCGTCGTCGGTCAGGCCGACGTTGGTGAAGATCACGTTTTTGTCCAGGCTGCGCAGGCAGTTGGGGTTGGTCAGCATGTTGGTGCCCGGCGCCACGCCGAAGTAGCCGGCTTCCGGGTTGATGGCGTAGAGGCGCCCGTCCTTGCCGGGTTTGATCCAGGCGATGTCGTCGCCAATGGTGGTGACTTTCCAGCCTTCAAAGCCTGCCGGCGGCACCAGCATCGAGAAATTGGTCTTGCCGCAGGCCGAGGGGAAGGCCGCAGCGACGTGGTATTTCTTGCCTTCGGGCGAGGTCACGCCCAGGATCAGCATGTGCTCGGCCAGCCAGCCCGGGTTGCCGGAACCGTCTTGCGAAGCGGCGCGGCCCATGTTGGAGGCGATGCGCAGCGCAAAGCATTTCTTGCCCAGCAGCGCATTGCCGCCATAGCCGGAGCCATAGGACCAGATCTCGCGCGTCTCGGGGTAATGGACGATGTACTTGGTCTTGTTGCAAGGCCACTTCACATCTTGCTGGCCTTCGGCCAGTGGTGCGCCCACGGTGTGCACGCAGGGGACAAACTCGCCGTCGAGGCCGAGCACGTCAAACACGGCCTTGCCCATGCGCGTCATGATCTTCATGTTGACGGCCACGTAAGGGCTGTCGGACAGTTCAATGCCGATGTGCGCGATGGGTGAGCCAAGCGGGCCCATGCTGAAAGGCACCACGTACATGG
>NZ_JBFUGX010000797.1:0-1688 GCF_056402675.1 Polaromonas sp. P3_C2
GCAGGAAGACGAATACGTGCAGAACGCATCGACCAAGATCAACTTCGAGAAGATTGCCGCTGAGCTCCGCAAAAAATACGGCGCGCCCAAGTCCATGACCCTGGAATCGCGCCACGCCGGTCTGTTCGGCGGCGCCATTTGGGAAAGCGAGGGGGTGTCCCTCGAGGTAAGCAGTTCACCCTCCACACAAATCACCTCTCATTTGGTGGTCGTGTTCAAGAAGGCGCAATGAGCTGCGAAAAAAACGGGCTTCACGGGTGCCTTCAAAGCAACATAAATCCCGCAACAACGCTTTGCCGACAATGACCCCCTCCGTGTTGCAGTGCTCCAAAGTCCTCCCGCAAGGCAAGGGCCTCGCGCCCGTGCTTCTTAAACGCGCCGCCATCGTCGAGCTCGACTGGGATGTGCGCCAAAAAAGCCGATTTGACGCGACCGACTCGCTCGGCCGCCACCTTGGTGTGTTCCTGCCGCGCGGCACGCTGGTGCGTGGCGGCGACGTGCTGGTGGCGGAAGACGGCTCCATGGTCAAGGTGATTGCCGCGCCTCAAGCCGTGCTCCGCATCACCGCTTGCCCGTCGCATGGCTCCCCTTTCGACCTGACGCGCGCCGCTTACCACCTGGGCAACCGGCATGTGCCGATTGAACTCAAGCCGGACCACCTGAAAATTGAACCCGACCATGTGCTGGCCGACATGCTGCGTGCCATGCACCTGATCGTGAACGAAGTTGAAGAAGCGTTCGAACCTGAAGGCGGCGCCTACAGCGCTGGCGGACACAGCCATGGGCATGACCATTCCCATGACCACGCGCAGCCCGCCGCCGCGCCACACGTGCATGGCCCCGACTGCAATCATGGTCATGACGACCACACCCACGAAGCCCTGCCGGTCGCCATCCAGATTCACAGGCACAAGCCGCACCAGGCGCGTTGATGGACATGTCCGCCGCGCCTGCAGGGCAGCTACCGGCCGCCAGCCTGCTCCAGCTCATCTGGCTGGCCTCCCCGGCCTTGCCTGTAGGCGGATTTTCATACTCGGAAGGGCTTGAAACCGCCATGGATCGTGCGCAACCAGCTACAGAAATGATAGCAAGCGACTGGCTGACCGACCAGCTCCAGATCAGCCTGGCGCGCGGTGACCTGGCGGTCATTGCCCAGGCTATTCCTGCCTGGCGCTCGGGTGACCTGCTACGCGTGCAGCAACTCAATGCCTGGGTGCTGCAAACCCGGGAAACCAGCGAACTGCGTGCCCAGGCCGAGCAAATGGGCAGATCCCTGCTGGACTGGCTGCGCAACCATGACGACGCCAACACAGCGCATATTGAGGCCTGCGCGCAGATGCAGCCGACCTTCCCCGTCGCCTTTGCGCTGGCCGTTTCACAGACCGAGGCAGGCGTGCGCGACTGCCTGCTGGCTTACGCTTTCGGCTGGGCGGAAAACATGACACAAGCCGCCATCAAATCAGTGCCTTTAGGGCAAAGCGCCGGCCAGCGCATGCTGGCGCGCCTTGCTGGCGGCATACCTGCAGCGGTCGAGGCCGCCATGCAGCTGTCGGATGACGAACGCCAGGCCTTTTCACCCATGCTGGCCATTCTTTCTTCACAGCATGAAACCCAGTATTCGCGGCTGTTCCGCTCCTGAAACCTCATTGCAAATCTGACCGCAATTCCAAAAAAGCCCCCCATGAGCC
>NZ_JBFUGX010000798.1:0-1688 GCF_056402675.1 Polaromonas sp. P3_C2
GCGTATCGGAGCACCGGCAGAGATCAGCGACCTTGAAGTTGATGGAGAGCTTGTTCGAATCGAGACTTCCGTGACTTGGGCTGAGGCTAAGCACAAGGCCGTCATGATTGAAGCCGTGGCGTACGGTCCGGCCACTTGGCTCACAGAACGTGTCGCTGAAAGGCTGCGCGTTGGGTGGAAGCCGGATGCGGGAGGTGGTGATGCTTAACCCGTCAGCCAACACGGCCCCGCCTGCAGAAGGTGGCTTCGCGTCGAAAGGCGTGGTCCGGTCATTTTTACGTTATGTCTCACAATGACGGTTTGGAAGAGTTGTCGGCCACCTTGCGCTCGGCGGGTGTCGAGCACGCCCTGTACCACGACTGCATCTGGATCACCCTGCCGCAAATCCAAGGCCACGTTGAAATCAAGTCTTGGGGCCAGCAGGGTCGAACGGCCCAGCTTGCCATGAATCGCCAGTGGTTCTCATTGAGTGAGGTTGAAGGCGACTTTGACGGCCCGGCGGAAGCGGTAATTGCCCGGGTTGCTGAAAAGCTTGCAGAGCGCGGACTGTCACTTCTGCAAGGAGCTCCGGAGTGAGACATAACTCGCCGGTCCGGATGGACGTCCGAGTGCGTACGCGCTTCGCGCGCACCTGTTCTTGATCGTCACTCACCTTCACGTTAGACCTCATGCTCACAGCCGCTGCCGGATTGCACCGCACCCCACGGGTACTCCTTGGATGGCTCGCCGTTCCCGTCATTGCTGGCGCCGCTCTCCTCGCCTGGCCATTGCTTGAGTCCTGCAAAAACTCCCGACTTCGGGAGATCCCGTCACCTGATCAGTTGTGGAAGTTGGTGGTGTTCGAGCGCAGTTGTTCTGCAACGGTCGCGTGAACGACTCATGTATCCCTTGTAGGCGCGAGTGAAATGCTGCCGAACGCGCCCGGAAACTTGCTGGTTTCCTTCGAGCGTCACGGCTCATTGGTCGGCGCCTCCGTGCGCGAGCCGGAAGTGGTTGTCCGGTGGCAACGACCGGACGCAATCGAGCTGGCCTACAGTTCGGCTGCGCCCATCCACTCCACCGTGTCCGAGTTTGGGAGCTTCCGGGTGATCCACACGCGCGCGCCATGAGGTCTAACAGGTCGTGAACGCCTCCATCCAAAGCGAGACAGGTTGGTTGCAGTCGCTAAGCCCGGCTGAGCGAGCTCGATTCCTCTCTTCGCTGAGCCACAACCTCACCATCGCCATTCGAGTTCTTTGTCACAGTCAGGGAGCTCCCGAGCAAACCGTTGAATTAGTACGCCGGCTGAACGAGGCGCACYACCGGGTATCCAGCTATCTCGCCCATTACCACATCGGTGATGAAAACGTCGGTTGGATCGGTGCGGTCGTCGAGTATGTTCTCGACGCGAAGGACCCTGTTGTGCTGCAGCAAGCCGAGCAGGCGTGGTCATATGCGAGGAAGGTTGTGTCCGGTGGCACGGCCTAACCCCTCCATCGAGCGGACGTTCCAAAGGCCGCTTCGCGCCCTGTGGGGCCCCGCTCGTTCTAACGGCTCACTCAACTCCGATCCACAACGGGATACGGCGGTCTCGCCGCGGGTGTTGGTGGCCCATTCATTTTCACTATCAAGCTCATGAGTGCACTAGAGTTACAACAACAAATCCTGGCCGCGTTTGCATCGGTACTCCGCCCTGCGCGTGACGAAAT
>NZ_JBFUGX010000799.1:0-1681 GCF_056402675.1 Polaromonas sp. P3_C2
GTCCGGCGGCGCGATCCAGGCGGCCATCTTGCCGGGTTCGGTAACTCGGTTCATCAGGCTTTTGACAAATGCCGTATCGGCCGGCGTGGGCAGCCACTGGTCTTTTTTCGCTTCGAAATCGGCGGCGCTGATCGGGTTGCCCTGCGGGTCGGTGAAATTACCGGCCCAGGCGCCGACCGCGCGGCGAAAACGTGTGGACGGCAGGGTCAACTCAAAATCCACACCCGCGCGCTTGATGCCCATGTTCCAGCGCGTCACGCCGACATTGCAGTCCTTGACGTACTCGAGGCGCGTGATCTCATTCATGCCGTTGCGGGTCGAGATCGTCTCGTTTTTGAGACCGCCCTGCCCGTTCGGCACCACGATGCTCATCTCGGTTTCGAGTTCCACGTGGTCGGCGAACTTGGCTTCGTCCGGCCGGCCCTTGATGCCGTTGCTGAAGTAGTTGGCGGCGTTCGACGACGCTTCCGAGCCGAACAGGTCCAACGACGACGTGAACCAGAAGTTCATGAATTTCTGCACCGTGGGCAGGTCGATTACACCGGCTTTGCGCAGTGTGGCGACGTCGTCGGTGTCCAGCTCTTTCATCACTTCCAGCGTGCGTTTGATGACACGGCCAACCCCGGTCTCGCCCACGAACATGTGGTGGGCTTCCTCGGTCAGCATGAAGCGCGTGGTACGCGCCAGCGGGTCAAAGGCGGATTCTGCGAATGACTTGAGCTGGAACTTGCCGTCGCGGTCGGTGAAGTAGGTGAACATGAAAAAGCTCAGCCAGTTGTCCATGGGCTCGTTGAAAGTGCCCAGGATTCGCGGCTTGTCGGCATCGCCGCTGTGGCGCATCAAGAGCTCTTCCGCTTCTTCGCGGCCATCGCGGCCGAAGTGCGCATGCAGCAAATACACCATGGCCCAGAGGTGTCGGCCTTCCTCGACGTTGACCTGGAAAAGATTGCGCAGGTCATACAGCGACGGCGCGGTGTGGCCCAAGAGGCGCTGTTGCTCGACAGACGCCGGCTCGGTGTCGCCCTGCGTCACGATCAGACGGCGGAAGGTCGAGCGGTATTCGCCGGGCACGTCCTGCCAGACGTCTTCACCCATGTGGTCGCCAAAGCCAATCTTGCGACCCTCTTCCTTGTCAGCCAAAAAGATGCCCCAGCGGTAATCGGGCATGGGCGTGTAGCCGTAGCTGGCCCAGCCTGATGCATCCACGCCGACAGCAGTGCGCAAATAGACTTCCTTGGCCTTGAAGTCGCTGGGACCCATTTCGTCCCACCAGTTCAGAAAGGCGGGTTGCCAGTGCTCCAGCGCGCGCTGGAGCTGGCGGTTTTCGCCCAGGTGGACGTTGTTGGGGATGAGGGCTTGCAGATCTATTGAGCTCATGGCGTTCTTCCATCAAATAAGTTGCGAGGCGGCAGCAGCAATGTCAGTACCAGTGCCAGCGCGGAACCGGCTTTGCCGGGCCGCAGGTGGCGCCCCCTGGGGGGAGGCGCCGCAGGCGCTTCGGGGGGTTACACCCTCTTCCAGTCGAACTTGGCTTTCTTGCCCGTGCCGAAAAGTTTCAAGGCACCGTCCTCACCCACCGCATTCGGACGAATGAAAATCCAGTTCTGCCAGGCCGAGAGCCGCCCAAACACGCGCGTCTCCATCGTCTCTTTCCCCGGGAAGCGCAACGAGGCTTCCATGC
>NZ_JBFUGX010000800.1:0-1677 GCF_056402675.1 Polaromonas sp. P3_C2
TGAGGATGTCCGAGCCTATTTCGTTGCTGAAAACGGAACTGGCCATGAGATGGATGATGTGTACTTCCGCTTTTGGCCGTTGGCGGAGATCAGGCCCGTGAAAGACGAACTGGATGATTCAGGCGGTGTCMTCTATCCGGATCGCTTCGCGTATCCCGACTGCTTCGTGTTCGCTGATCATCTTATGAACAGTTGGCTTTACGCAGTCCGACTGACGAGCGACCGGAATCAACTCGCCCCGGTGTACCGCGTCACAGCCTCAGACGAGGGTGGGGAACAGATGGCTCCGACATTCCGTCTATTCATGAGCCGATACGCGGATCGGCCGGAGAGCATTCTTTGAGGCTGTTGCGACATAACCGGTCGTTCGAAACGGACGTCCAGCGGCGTTCGCCCCCTTCGTTCCCAACTTTGCCGGGTCGCCAGTCAACGTCGCGTTAGGCGTCACGAATTCCCTCGCACATCACTCTCCGAGATCAGCCACAACATGAAGATCGGTCAAGCAGTCATTCGCACGATCCTGGGGCTCTCAGGTGCAAGTGCACTTGCCCTGGTTCTCGCAGCCGGCTATTACGCCAACGAAGTGAGGGCTGCCAGAGTTGCAACACCGTCTCTGATTTCCGAAACCTGGAAGCGCTTTGGAGCCCGGCTGAAACCCACAGACTTGTCGAAGGACAGGCAAGCCATGTTGTTGGCAGTCGAAGACCCGGCGTTCACCCGGCATCACGGCGTCGATCTTCAAACTCCCGGCGCAGGAATGACGACCATCACGCAAGGTCTGGTCAAGCTCATTTACTTCCCGGACGGGTTCAAGCAAGGTATCGCTAAAGTTCGCCAGACGCTGATTGCGCAATACGCCCTGGATTCGCTGGTTTCCAAGAACGATCAAATGCAATTGTTCCTGAATATCTGCTATCTGGGCAGCAAGAATGGCCAGCCTGTTCATGGCTATGCGGCCGCCGCACAGGCATATTTCGGCAAGAGCTTTGCGGAACTCACTGACGAAGAGTTCCTGTCGCTCGTCGCAATGCACATAGCCCCCGATAACCTGAAGCCCGGGACGCCGGAAAATACCCAACGCGTACAACGTATTCACGCCTACCTTTCTGGCAAGTATCAGCCTGCGAGCCTGCTGGATGTTGACTACAACGGAAAGCAACACGGAACACTGGCGGAAGAAGTCCTTATGTCATTCTTGCGGCTTGTCACCGACGCAAAGCCTGAGCGCGCTGGCAGCTAACGTCCCTGACATACCATGACGATCAACCCTTCAATCGAGAGGACGTGTCCCGGCAAGCCGGGTCATGCCTTGCATCTCAAACGTTAGACAACACGAAATACGCCATGGCTTTCGCTTCACATGAGGAGTACTTCGCAAGCGTGCCCGCTGATTTGCGCCTTCAGCTCCAATCCATTCAGGAAAAAGTTGAGGCGTTGGTGCCTGGTGCCTCGCGCTGCATAAGCTACAACATGCCCGCGTTCAAGCGCGGTCGGGTGTTCTTTTACTTCGCCGCATTCAAGAAGCACATTGGTGTCTATCCGCCGGTCACGCAAGATGCACGCCTCATGCAGGAACTCGCGCCATACCGTGGCGAAAAGGGCAATTTGTCCTTCCCGCTGAAGGAGGCGCTTCCTATCGAGCTTATTGGCCGGGTTGCCCTGGCGCTGTCGCAAGAG
>NZ_JBFUGX010000801.1:0-1674 GCF_056402675.1 Polaromonas sp. P3_C2
AGGCCGGACAATCTTGCCGGCCCCGCAGTGAGGAACCAGACCGCCGTGCCCATCGCGAGAACAGCGGCAGACGGCCAGAGAAAACGCGAGCTGGGATCCCATAGCGGCAAGTATTCACGTATGGCGATCCTCTCCGCCGCAATACTGCCTCCATCCTGCATGTCTTGCCAGACAAAAAACTGCGAAAACACCTGTTGTGCCCCATTGGGGTTCAGCAGCGGCAGCGCCACGCTCGCCAGCCCGCAAATTGCCCAGCACACCGCCTCGTTGCGGGATATGGCGTGCTCATGCCTGTCTTGCCATCGGCGGAGTGCATAAGCGGCCAAAAGAGGCAGCATCAGCAGCACCGTGGTGTGAACCCACGCCAACGCTAGACACAACAGGGGAAAGGCGAACAGTGCCCGGCGGATGCGGGCAGGATGGCGGCAGCTTTCAAACAAGAGCGTGGCTGCCATCCACGAAAGGTAGAGCGTAACTTCTGCGCGTATCTGGGATCGGTGCAGGAACGTGGGGTAGACAATCAGCAGCGCCAAAGCCATGGCCGCCATCTGGTTCAGGTCAACCTCGTAGCGTGCCTGCATGCCGTTGTTGGCGGCTCGCTGCGCAGCGAATAGTCCCAAGCAAAGGGTCGCAGCCCACAGCACCGCGTTAAAGACACTCAGGCTGACCCATCCCCCTAGCCTGACGGCGAGCTCTGCGAGCAAACCGAAGCCCCAGCCGCCGAAGAGCTGGGGCGCGCCGGCAGCGGTATAGAGAAAAAACTCCTGATGAGGTACTGCGCCGTGTTCCAGCGCATAACGACCGGCAAGCAGTTGAAACCAGATATCGGCATCTTCGACGGGCCGCAAAGACAGAACGGCACACAAAAACGCGATACCGAACCACCATGACGCCGTGGTAACAGCGGATGATGCGTGTTTTCTATCTGTTGAGCGAGCAGGCTTGTTCATATCAGGCTTGTTCATATCTATTTAAAAATAACGGTCTTATGGCCGTTCAAAAGCACACGGTGCTCGCTGTGCCATTTGACAGCGCGTGCCAGCACGCGGCTTTCGGTGTCCTTGCCGCGGGCGGTCAGGTGCTCGACGGTGTCCTTGTGGTCGACCCGGGTGACATCCTGTTCGATGATCGGGCCTTCATCAAGGTCGGCCGTGACATAGTGCGCCGTCGCACCGATCACTTTCACGCCGCGTTCATGCGCCTGGTAATACGGCCTCGCGCCCTTGAAGCTCGGAAGCATGCTGTGGTGGATGTTGATGGCACGCCCTGAGAGTGATCCGCACATCTCGTTGCTGAGCACTTGCATGTAGCGCGCCAGCACGACCAGTTCGGCACCCTCTGCCTCGATGATCTCAAGTTGCTTTGCTTCGACCTGCGCCTTGGTGGCCGCCGTCACCGGGATGTGGTGAAAAGGAACGTTGTAGCTTGCCGCCAGCTGGTAAAAGTCACGGTGGTTGCTGATGATGGCGCGCACATCCAGCGGCACCATGCCGGACTTCCAGCGAAACAGCAGGTCGTTGAGGCAATGGCCGTCGCGGCTAACCATGATCACGGTACGCATGGCCGCTTCTGTCGAGTGAAGTTTCCACTTCATGCTGAAAGGTGAGGCGAATGCTTCGAGTTGCGTCTTCAGTTCTTCCTGGGTCAGCTGGTCGCAGGCAAACTGAACCCGCA
>NZ_JBFUGX010000802.1:0-1673 GCF_056402675.1 Polaromonas sp. P3_C2
TCGTTGAAGCCGTTGATGATCTTGCCCACAACGTACGCGCCCTTGTTGCGGAAAAACAGGCTGGTGAGTACCTGGATCTGGAAGTTGGCGCGCAGCTTGACGTCGGTGAGCCGCCCGCTGATGGCTTCAAGCACATAACCCGCGTCGCGCTCGAGGTTGTCAAACGGCAGGCGCAGGTCGAAGTCGCGCACCAGCTGCAGCAGCACCTCGCGCATGTTGTCGCGGGTGGGGTAGTAGGCGCGGTAGGTCGGCTGCGACACCAGCTCGTCGTTCTCGATGTATTCGGTGCTGACGGCGGGCCGCACGAAGATGAAGTCGTTCTGGAAGTAGCTGCGGTGCAGGATCTTGGTGGTGACCGAATTGAAAAACGTTTCGGCCAGCTCGGGCTGGTGGTGATTGACCAGCAGGCCGATGTAATGGAGCTTGACCTGCTGCCAGACGTCCATGGGCTGGTCGCCGGCCTTGAACTCGCGCTCCAGGCGCATGGACGCTTCGCGCACGCGCAGGTCGTAGAACTCGATGCGTTCGCGCTGCGCGCGCTGCTGGCCGTGCCAGTCTGCCGTTTCAAAGCGGTGCTTGGCGCGCGCGGACTCGGTTCGGAACAGTTGGTAGTGGCGGTTAAAGCCGTCCATCATCGCCTTGGCGATGTCGTAGGCAATGCTCGAGTCCAGGCGCTGGGGGAACATGGCTTGCTGTGCGCCGTTCAGACCAGCTGCTGCTGTTCACCGCCGCCGACGCGGGCGTTCCAGGTATCCCACACACGGTCGATGGCCTTGCCGTAGAACTTGTTGAGCTCGTCGGGCGCCGACACGCTCATCTGCAGGTCCTGCAGCAGACCGTCATGCACACCGAAGGCCCAGCCGTGCACGGTGACCTCCTGGCCGCGCGCCCAGGCATCAACCATCACGGTGCTGACGGAAACATTGACCACCTGCTCGATGACGTTGATATCGCAAAGGGCTTTGGCGCGCACCTCTTCGGGCAGGCTGTCAAGGAGCTGGCGGTGGCGGTGGCGCACATCCTGAATGTGGCGAAGCCAGTTGTCGGCCAGGCCGATGCGCGCGCCTTCCAGCGCGGCCTGCACGCCCGAGCAGCCGTAGTGCCCGACCACCATGATGTCCTTGACCTTGAGCCGCTCGACCGCGAACTGGATGGCCGAGAGTGCGTTGAGGTCAGAGTGCACGACGATGTTGGCGACGTTGCGGTGAACGAACACCTCGCCGGGCTCCAGGCCGGTGATCTGGTTGGCGGGCACCCGGCTGTCAGAGCAGCCTATCCACATATACCTGGGCGTCTGCTGCTTGACAAGGCTGGTGAAGAAGCCTGGGCGCTCGGCTTCCATCTGCGCGGCCCAGGCGCGGTTATGGGCGAAGAGGTCTTGGAGCGATGTGGTCATGGTCGTATTTTCACCTGCCCGCGGGGATGCCGTCCGGCAAGCGGCAGAAAGTCATGTTTCATCGATCGCTCTCGCCTTCAACAGCGCTTTTTCGCCCAGGCATTTATCGGTCAGGGTGGCGAGCTCTTTGTCGCTGAACGGGTTCGAGGGTGCGGGGTTCGGCCCGACTTTCACGATGGATGCGTCGACCAGCAAAGGTCCTTCCCCGGAAAAATCACAGACAAAACGGTATTTGCCGTCGGTGAGCGAGGCGGTCAGCATCTTCCGGGTCTGGTAC
>NZ_JBFUGX010000803.1:0-2324 GCF_056402675.1 Polaromonas sp. P3_C2
TCCTGGAAGTGCGCCGCGCTACTTGAGCAACCTGCCGTCGCGGCCGATCACGGTCACTTCAACAAACTTCGAGCMGACACGGTTCTYCGGCGAAAAGCTGACCTTGAAGCCTCCTGCGTCGTAGTTGTTCATCTTCTCCAGCTGGGTGATGATTTTCTGGCGCGTTGGATCGGCACCGCTGCGGCGCATGGCTTCAACAAGAATCTTGGCTGCAATGAAGGACTCCATGCTGGCGTAGGAGACCACCTTGTCCGGCTGGTATTTGGCCATCAGGGTCTGGAACTCGCGGGCCACCGGCGCCAGGGTGGAATAAGGGTAGGGCATGACCTGGGAAATACCGATGCCGCGGGCGTTGTCCTCCCCGGCATTTTTGAGCAGTTCCTTGAAATTCACCACCGAGATACTGAACAGGCGAGCCTTGCTGCCTTGTGCCCGCATCTTCTTGATGAAAGCGGCGGAGGCGCGGTTGACTGAAACCATGATGATGGCGTCAGGATTGGCCGGGGTGATGGCCGCGACCGCTCCATCGACTTCCTCAGGCTTGGTGCGGTCGTAGTTGCCCGTGGCCACGGCCGTCATGCCCAGTTTTTTCAGCGCGCTTTCCGCACCTGCCAGGCCGCTTTTGCCGAAGGGGTCGTCCTGGTACATCACCGCGAAGCGGCGCAGGCCAATGGTGTGCAGGTGTTCCACCATGCGGGCAGTTTCGTCGGCGTAGCTGGCCCGGATGTGGAAAATCAGGGGGTTCACCGGGTCACGCAAATCCCAGCAGCTGGCGCGTCAGGGCAAGGGTCTGCTCCGGCTTGTAGCTGTCGTCTTTCAGTGCGACGCGTATCTTGCGACCATAAATTCCGCCGTTGTCGTTGACATAGGCGAAATACGCAGCGCCGCCGGCCACGTATTCGTTACCGGTTCCGGCGATGGTGCCTGTCAGCGGCGCCACCTGACCGATCACCAGATCTTCGCGTGCCGGCGCCGCCTGCCCGGAAAGGACAACCGACAGCAGGGCGGCAAAGCTCAGGGCTTTGGCCATGAGATGAATTTTTTTGTGTTCCATCAGTCTTCCTGGTTAATTAAGATTACTTACTTGTTCTGCATTGCAGAACTATTTTCCTGATCATTGTTCAAATTGTGAAACATTAGGATACATTTTCACTAGTGGATTTCCCTTGAGTGATGAGTGCAATGACGTCTGGGTGCCACAATCGCTGGACTTTTTATTCCGCAATGCAGAACTGGTAATGTCCCAATCTCCTGTTCCCACCAGGTCGGCCCCCGGAACGGTCAGCCCCGTCCATGCCAAGGAGGATCGGCACTTTGTGACGGCATTGGCACGCGGCCTGGATGTGCTCAGTGCTTTTCGCTCGCGAGACCGGTCCTTGGGCAACACGGAACTGGCACGCCGTTGCGGCCTGCCCAAGTCAACGATTTCGCGTTTGACCTATACGCTGACCAAGCATGGCTACCTCGAGCATGCGCAGGACGCCAGCGGTCGCGCGGGGTATCGGCTGGGGAGTGCGGTACTGGCGCTGGGCAGCGCCATGCTGGCGCGCATGGACATGCGGCAGCTCGCCAGGCCGTTGATGCAGGATCTCGCCGACAGTTCGCAGGCCATGGTATCGCTGGGGATACGCGATCGCCTGAGCATGATTTATGTGGAAAACTGCCGCAGCGAATCTGCGCTCACGCTCAGCCTGGACGTAGGTTCGCGCATTCCACTGGCCAGCACTGCGATGGGGCGAGCCTACCTGTGCGGCTGTTCGGATAAGGAGCGTGAGACCCTGCTTGAGCGTATTCGGGTCCAGGACGAGGAAGCGTGGCCTAAAACCCGCGAGGTGATGGCGCTGGCGCTGGCGCATTACCGCGATCACGGCTGCTGCGCGTCTTTTGGTGATTGGCAGAAGGACGTTAACGCTATTGCTGCTGCATTCCGGCCACCGGGTAGACGCTCCGTCATGGTGGTGAGCTGCGGCGGCCCGGGGTTCAATCTTTCGCCRCATTTCCTGATGACGCAGGTGCAGCCGCAACTGGTGGCATTGGTCAGGCGGCTGCAAAACGCATCCGGCGATGCCTTATAGGCAGCGCCGGTGAGGCCGGGTCAGTAGGTCATTTTTCCGCTGCCGTCCTTGATCCCTTTCCTGCCTGCAATTTGCCAGGAGGTACGCTGATCGATCAGGCCGGCTAGGAATTCCAGTTCCTCGTCACTGTGATTGATCGCGTTGGCAGGGGTGAGACGGCGGCCGTTTTTGGGCTCCACTTCGCCCCAGAATGACTGGTGGTAACTTGACTGTGACACGGTCTTTTCCCCGTTCGACTCCATGTCAACC
>NZ_JBFUGX010000804.1:0-1670 GCF_056402675.1 Polaromonas sp. P3_C2
GGTCAAACGGCAGCCCGGCAAATTCGGCGGCCAGGGCGCCGTCGCCCTGCACCACGCACAGCTCGTCAGGTGCGAAGGATTGTTCAATCAGGGTTGCCAGCAAGGCAGAAGTTTTCGGCGTCAGCTCACTGGGCTTGAGCATGACGCGGTTACCAGCCGCCAGCGCGGTGATGACAGGCCCAAGCGACAGCTGCACCGGGTAGTTCCACGGCGACACCACGCCCACCACACCCAAGGGCTGGCGCTGCAGGTAGGCCCGCGCGGGCTGCAAGTACAGCGGCGTGYGCACCTTCACGGGTTTCATCCACTTTGGCAAATGCCGGAGGGTACTGGACAGCAGCGAGCGCAGCACAAAGATGTCGGCGATTTCGGTCAGCTGGGGCGACCGCACGCCGAAGTCGGCATTGACGGCCTGGGCCAGCGCGCTGCCGTGCTCGTCCAGTAAGGTACGGATGCGCAGCAGGCGTTCCCGCCGCAGGGCCAGCGGCACCTCGGGCTGCGCGCGGCTGGCCTGGTGCTGGGCTTCAAACAATGTTCGAAGGACGGACGGAGGTGTGCTGGAACTCATCCGGCCATGATAGGGGCCACAGGGGCAGCGCAGTAGGGACGCAACTCCAGCAGCACTGCGGGTTGACCCTGAGGTACTTGACCCCATTTGCAGACTTGATGCAGAACCTATTGACGGTCTAAACGGGTTCTCAGGCATTTGACTGACAACCGCGCCGGCACTTATCCGCTATGGTGACTGGCAGGTAAACCATCCCTGATGAAAGTGTTTCATGGAATTCAAGGATTACTACAAGGTCATGGGCGTAGAGCGCAGTGCCACGCCCGACGAGATCAAAAAGGCACACCGCAAGCTGGCACGCAAATACCATCCCGACGTCAGCAAGGAAAAAAACGCCGAGGCACGCTTCAAGGAAATCGCCGAAGCCTACGAGGTGTTGCGCGATCCTGAAAAGCGCACCGCTTACGACCAACTGGGCGCCAACTACCAGGCCGGGCAGGACTTCCGCCCGCCGCCGGGCTGGAACCCGGGGCAGGCCTCGGGGGGTGCCGCCGGCGCTCCCCATTTTGGCGGAGCCGAAGGTTTTGACCACAGCGACTTTTTCGACGCGATCTTCCGCGGCATGGGCGGAGGGCCGCAAGGCCGGGGTGGTTTTGACGATATGCGCGGCAGCCGAAGCTTTGACATGCATGGCCAGGACCAGCACGCCAAAATCCAGATCGACATCGGCGACTCCTACAGCGGCGCCACGCGCAAGCTGCAGTTGCGCATGCCGATGGAGAGTGAAGCCGGCGTGACGATGCAGGACCGCAGCATCGAGTTCGTCATCCCCAAGGGCATACGCGCAGGCCAGCACATTCGCCTGGCGGGCCAGGGCTCTCCCGGTATGGGTCAGGGCAACCCGGGCGACCTTTACCTGGATGTTGAATTTCTGCCGCATGCCCTGTACCGTGCCGAGGGCCATGACGTGTATATGAATCTGCCCGTCGCGCCATGGGAAGCCGCGCTGGGCGCCGAGGTGGAAGTGCCCACGCCCACCGGCGAGGTGGAGCTGAAAATCCCGGCGGGCTCTGCCGGCGGGCGCAAGCTCAGGCTCAAGGGGCGCGGGCTGCCGGGCAAGACCCCGGGAGATTTTTATTTTGTGCTGCAGGTGGTCCTGCCG
>NZ_JBFUGX010000805.1:0-1669 GCF_056402675.1 Polaromonas sp. P3_C2
AATGCAGCGCTGGAAGGACCGGATCTAGAGGTCGTTAGCCGACGAATGCTATTAAAAACATAGCTGCTCGCGCATGACTCTATTGGGATACAGCCACTTTTTATGCTTGAAAATGGTCTTTTTCAAGCGGTTTTAGCGTGTGGAGGCAGGCGCTGGGCCGCGGAAAAAGGCCTCCGGAGCCCGCTTTTGATGCATAAAAAAGGCCTGTAACCCAATAGAGTCATGCGCGAGCAGCTATTTAATTGATAGCAAAACGCTGACGTCACGCTCAGATGCAGGCCAGTTCCACCCATTGATGCAGCGTGTCCGGCTGCCGTATCACCTGCACCAGGCTGGCAGCCGGCCCGTTTTTGCTGATGGCCAGCACCACGGTGTGCACGGCAGGGTCATTCAGTGCCGCGCGCAGCAGGGGCATGCCGGCGCTCTCGGGTGCCTCCGCGTCACGCGGCGCTGCGCACAAGGCTTCCATCAGCCGGGTTGCCAGCGCCACGGTCAATGCTGCAGGCCGTTCCATGTTCAACCGTTGCGGAACAGGAAGCTGTAGGCATTGAGCGCCGGCACGCCGCCCAGGTGCGCATACAGCACGCGTGAGCCGGCCGGAAACTCCCCGCGCCGCACCATGTCGATCATGCCCTGCATCGACTTGCCTTCGTACACCGGGTCGGTCAGCATGCCCTCCTGGCGGGCGCACAGCCGTATCGCCTCCAGCGTGCCTTCGGATGGCAGGCCATACTCAGGGCCGCCGTAGCGGGTGTCGAGCACGACGTCTTTTTCGGTGATGGGGCGGCCCAGCTCCACCAGCTTGGCGGTGTTCTGCGCAATGCGCAAAATCTGCGCGTGGGTTTGTGCGGGCTTGGCCGACGCATCGATGCCGATCACGCGGTCGGCGCGGCCGTCTGCCGCAAAGCCCACCACCATGCCGGCCTGCGTGCTGCCGGTGACGGAGCACACCACGATGTAATCAAACTTGAAGCCCAGCTCGGCCTCTTGCGCGCGCACTTCTTCGGCGAAGCCGACAAAACCCAGGCCGCCATACGGGTGCTCTGAACAGCCCGCCGGAATCGGGAAGGGCTTGCCGCCCTTCTTGCGCACGTCTTCCATCGCCTGCTCCCAGCTCGGGCGGATGCCGATGTCAAAACCGGCCGCGTCCAGGCGCACGTCGGCGCCCATGATGCGCGACATCTCGATATTGCCCACGCGGTCATACACCGCGTCGGAGTAGTTGACCCAGTTCTCCTGCACCAGCACGCACTTCATGCCCAGGTGCGCCGCCACCGCCGCGACCTGGCGCGTCTGGTTGGACTGGATGCCACCGATCGACACCAGCGTGTCGCAGCCCTGCTCTAGCGCCTCGGGGATCAGGTATTCCATCTTGCGCGTCTTGTTGCCGCCGAACGCCAGGCCGCTGTTGCAGTCTTCGCGCTTGGCAAACAGCTCGACCTTGCCGCCCAGGTGGGCGCTCAGGCGCTTGAGCGGCTGTATCGGGCTGGGCCCGAAGGTCAGGGAGTGTTTTGCAAATTTCTGGAGCTGGAGCGGATACTGAAGCGGGGTAGACATGGCAGTGTTTCTCGGTTGAAGCCCTTGTGCGTAGACTGAAATGGCCGCAAAGAAGGAGGGCATGTGGGTAAAGGTTTGGGTGCAGTCCTGAATCAAATCGTATCGCCCGGGC
>NZ_JBFUGX010000806.1:0-1665 GCF_056402675.1 Polaromonas sp. P3_C2
CTGTCTGACCGCTTGGCGGTCAGAACTTTCGTTTTCAGCAGAGCCTTGAATTCTATACCGGTTTTTGAGTCCCGGTCAACTTTTCAAGATCTTTTTTCTACTGAACTTTTCGCTTTCGCGGTAGCTGCAAATCCCGAAGAATTTGTTCGCTGTGTTCAGCAGAGCCATCGACTATAGCACGGTTGTTTTGCGCTTTTCAAGCACCGCTTAAAAAACTTTCTCAACTTACGCGTTGTTCACCATAAGAGGCAGTGAGCGCAAGCGCTTCCCTGTCAGTGCGTACAGGGCATTTCCCAATGCAGGCGCCAATGGCGGCACACCTGGTTCGCCTGCGCCGCCAGGTGTTCTCTCGCTGGGGACAATATGAGTCTGCACAACGGGCGCCTGCGCCATTCCCACCATGGCGTACTGGGGGAAATTCTTCTGGCGCACAACACCGTCCTCTATATCTATGCGGCCATGCAGCGCCGCGGTCAGCGCAAAGATAACGCTCCCCTCCATTTGCTGTGCCACGATGCCCGGGTTCACAGCCGTACCGCAATCCACAGCACACACCACGCGGTGAACGCGCAGCATGCCATTGAGCAATGACACCTCCGCGACCTGCGCCACGATGGACCCAAACGATTCATGCAAGGCGATGCCGCGGGCCCGCCCCTCGGGAAGAGCGCTGCCCCAGCCAGCCTTGAGTGCAGCCAGATCCAGCACGGCCAGATGCCGCGGTGCTTCGCCCAGCAGGGAACGCCGGAAAGCGAGAGGATCCTGTCCAGCCGCCCAGGCCAGCTCGTCCACGAAGCTTTCAGAAAAGAACGCGTTATGCGAATGCCCCACCGAGCGCCAATAGCCGACAGGCACGCCCGAGCGCGTGGCCACATGCGACATGGACTGGCTGGCAAAGCCATAAGGCAGGTCGAACAAACCTTCCGCAGCACTTTTATCGGGGGTATCAAAGGGCCCGGACAGGGCCGGCAGGTTGCGTTCGAGCCATCTAGGCGTAATGGCGTCGCCGGCAGACTTGATGGACAGGCAGGTGACGTCRCCCGTTTCGTCCATGGAGGCCCTCAGCCTGGCTACCTGCATGGGCCGGTAAAAGTCGTGCGTGGTGTCTTCTTCGCGCGACCAGATCAATTGCACAGGCCGGCCACCACACTCCACGGCAATGCGCACTGCCTGCGCCACACAGTCGACCTCCAGCCGGCGGCCAAAGCCGCCCCCCAGCAAGGTGACAGTGACATGGACATCTTCCTGAGCCACCCCGGCCACCCGTGCGGCAACGGCCACAGCCATCTGCGGCACCTGGGTGGGCGCCCAGAGCCATACCTTGCCGCCCATGACTTGCGCGGTGCAGTTCATGGGCTCAAGCGTGGCGTGGGCCAGGTAGGGTGCACGATAAAGTGCCTCGATTTTCCGCACAGCGGATGCCTCGGCCTTGCCGGCATCGCCTTTTTCATAAAAGACATGGCCTTCTTCACGTGCCAGAGCGGTTTCCAGCGATTGTTCAATCGCGCGGGTGTCCAGCGCGCCAGCGGGTCGCTGCTGCCATTCGACCGGCACCATCAAGGCCGCCTGCTGGGCCTGCCACCAGGTTTTAYCCACCACGGCAAAGCCGGCAGTAGAGCCCGCATAGGCCGGCAGCCGCACCAGGCGCTCCACGCCAGGCAAGGC
>NZ_JBFUGX010000807.1:0-1662 GCF_056402675.1 Polaromonas sp. P3_C2
CAACTTCAACACCCAGGCCGACTTCCGCACCATCATGATCCCGACCATCATCCAGGGCGTGGCCATGGCCTTCTTCTTCATCCCCCTGGTCACCATCACGCTGTCGGGCATTTCGCCCGACAAGATTCCCGCGGCCTCCGGCCTGTCGAACTTCGTGCGCATCACGGCCGGCTCCTTCGGCACCTCGATTGCCACCACCATCTGGCAAGACCGCGCCGCCATGCACCACGCGCAGATCAGCGAATACGTGAACCAGGGCAGCACCGCCACCAACAGCGCCCTCACGGGCCTCGCCGGTGCCGGCCTCACGCCCGACCAGGCCCTGGGCACCATCAACCGCCTGGTCGACCAGCAGGCCTACATGCTGGCCGCCAACGACGTGTTTTATGCCTCCTCGCTGATCTTCCTGCTGCTGATTCCGCTGGTGTTTTTGACGCGGCATACCAAGGCGGGAGCGGGGAGTGCGGACGCCGCTGCGGGCGCGCACTGAGGCCTCTGCGTGGGGTTGGAACGAGGGCGGCGCTTTGTGCACCGCTTTTTTTTGCTATTAAATCAGTAGCTGCTTGCGCCTGTCTGCATTGGTCTACAGGCCTGTTTCGTATCTAAAAAGCAGCCCCCAAGTGCTCAAAAGCAAGGGGTTTTGGCGCTGCCACACTTTGCAAAGGCCCGCAGCCTCCTCCAAAGCTAATTTGGGCCTCTTTTTAGGTATTAAAATGGGCTGAAGCCCAAACGGAATATGCGCGAGAAGCTATCAAATCAATAGCGTTTCAGGCGAGCAGGGCGTCCAGCGGGCTGGCGGTGCCGCCAGCGGCAACCTTCCGCACATGGGCGTAAATCATCGAGGTGCAAGGCGCAAACGGATATGGGCTCTACCTTGTGTTCCGATGTCGCGCGGATGCGTCATGTGGCCGTTGCGGCCATGCCATCGGACAAAAAAACGGACCCAATACAGGTAAGTTTTCTCAGTGCCAAGGCCATAGTGCAAATACCGAACCCGCTCCCGGACCTGATCCAGCAAGCGGGCAGACTGCAGTGGAGGATTGCGGGGTTTCACAGAATTTTTATGCCTGTATGAATTTACAGTATATTTCTTCGAGGCCCAGCATGCAAGCGGCTTACAGAGGGTTTTTATGTCCAAATTAGATTGCAACCGCCAGGTTATACGGCAGGTTTTGCGGCATACATTACGTTAGGCGCCTCATGAAGGTCAAAGCTCTYGCAGCCTTTCAGGCATCCTTCCCCATCGATTCAGAATACGACCATCCAGATGGTTGTTATCTCGCCCGAAAGATCGAGCAACACTTGCGAACCTTCCTTCCGATCGTGGAAGAATTCGACAACTGGCGCGACTGTGGTTGGTACGTTCCGTGTACGGTAGAAGGCAGTCGGGTTTGGGTATGCTTTGCGCGCTACTTTGAAGGTGAAGCATGGCAGCTCTTCATCGAACCAATTGGCCTGCCTAGCTTTGTCGGCAGGCTGTTCGGCAAGCGTCCACCTCCGCGTACCGCCGCCATTCAGCGGCTTGCTATCGAAGTTGATCGCGTACTTAAGAATGAACCCACAGTTTCAGAGGTCACGTGGGCAATCAATAACGATCCGCGGCGTGGTGGAGCGTCCAGCCCTGCCTCTCTACCTTGGCCTATCGATGCCGGCGCCTAACCC
>NZ_JBFUGX010000808.1:0-1657 GCF_056402675.1 Polaromonas sp. P3_C2
ACGCTGTCCATCTGTCCGATCTCGCCATAGATCTGCTGACACGAGAGGTCGTTGTCCGTCATCTTTACGCGCTCGATGGTTTGCGCAGATGCGGCGGCAGCCACCAGGAAAAGCGCCAGTGCGGCGGCAAGGGAGTGTTGTTTCATGACCGGTCCTGCAATGGGTAAGGTTGATGGAGGTTGGGGGAAAACGCGGGTAAAAAATTTCGGGGCTACTTCTGCACTTCCGAGAGCTTGCAGCCCCTGGACAGGAACAAACCAGTCAGGTGGTCTTTGCGCGCCCTGGCCTGGACCCCCAGGCCGCCACCAGCCCCCTGAGCCGGCGCCGTGGCGGATACTGCAGCTGCGGCACCGGTGCCCGCCAGCAAGGAGCCCAGCATCCCTGCGCCCAGCGCACCGGCGATGCCGCTGGGCTGCGCGGGCGATGGCGCGGCGGAATTGCGCCCGTTTTGCTGGGCCGCTGCCATGTTGTTGGCGATTTGCTGCTGGTACTGGGCCGATAGCCCTTGCTGCGTGGCCAGCGCGGCGGTCGGCGCATGCATTTGCGCCAGCGTGAGCGCGCCACCGGGCATGGCGGCCGCGGGCGCTGCGCTGAGAACCGGCAGGCCCGGGCCAGCCAGGGCCATGGTGGTGTCCATCTGCTGCGCCTCGGCGTACATCTGCTGGCAGCTGAGGTCGTTGTCCGTGAGCTTGACGCGCTCAATGGTTTGCTGCGCCTTTGCGGCCTGAGGCGCCAGGGCCATCACCACCGCAAGGGTGGCGCAGGCGCCAAGGCCGGCAAACCCCTCTCGCCAGCCTGGCTTGAACCAGTCTGTTATGTCCGAGACGGTGGTAACGCCGAACCGGGCCAGGTGAGCGCTGCGGAAAGAACGGTTCGCCAGGTAATTCATACGCAAACACACAAATAATTACATGTAGTAACAATAAGCATGTGGGCGCCAGCCGTCACCCGCTTTCTGGAGAAAGCCGTGTAAGAGTCACAAAAGTCGTGAATTAGTTCACATCTTGAGTATCACCGACCGATTCACCGGCGAAAAATAACCCAAACAGTCTACTTGTTGCCGCGCAAGCGCTCGATCAATCCGTTGAGCTCGTCCATCGAAGCGAACTGGATGGCCACCTCGCCCATGTCTTCGCGCCGGCCGTTGCGCTTGACCTGCTTTTTGATGCGCACTTCCACATTGGCCATCAGCAGGTCGGCGAGTTCTTCTTCCACACGGCGTGTGTCGCGGGACTTTTCCTTGGTGGCTTTTTGCGGCTTTAGCGAAAACTCGGCGCTGAGTTTTTTGACCAGGCTTTCGGCCTCGCGCACCGACATTTTTTTGGCCGAGATCTGGTTGGCCGCGGTGATCTGCGCGGCACGGTCCAGGCCCAGCAAGGCCCGCGCATGGCCCATGTCCAGGTCGCCCGCCATCAGCATCGTTTGCACCGGATCAGCCAAATTCAAAAGCCGCAGCAGGTTGGAAGCAGCGCTGCGCGAGCGGCCGACGGCCTGCGCGGCGAGCTCGTGCGTGAGGCCGAATTCCTTGACCAGGCGCTGCAGGCCGTGGGCCTCTTCGAGTGGGTTGAGGTCTTCGCGCTGGATGTTTTCGATCAGCGACATCGCGGCGGCCGACTCGTCGGGCACGTCGCGCACCAGCACCGGCACCTCGTCCAGC
>NZ_JBFUGX010000809.1:0-1653 GCF_056402675.1 Polaromonas sp. P3_C2
CCGTCCGGCGCCGCCCAGTCCCAGGAAAACCACTATCGCGATGGCAACGGTATGAAAAAGGACCCCAAAAGCGGCCCCCCGGAAAGAAAAATAGCCTAGAGGGATGAGCCTCTAAGCTATTGAAATCACTTAAGAAAGTGGTGCGGCTGGCAGGAATTGAACCCACGACCCCTTGGTTCGTAGCCAAGTACTCTATCCAACTGAGCTACAGCCGCTAAGCCTCAAATTATAGCTTATTTAAATGGTAGGGCGTGAGTGACTTGAACMSTSGACCAAAGGATTATGAGTCCTCTGCTCTAACCAACTGAGCTAACGCCCCACTCAAGGGATCGATTGTAAGGGCCTACTTGCTATGGCTAAGCGCGGTGCTCACCAGCTTGGAGGTGATGTCGACAATTTGGATCATTTTTTCGTAAGGCATACGCATGGGCCCTATCACGCCCAGGGTTCCCACGACCTGTCCGTCGACTTCATAAGGGGCTGTCACCACAGACAGTTCCTGATACGGAATCACCTGGCTTTCGCCGCCGATGTAAATCCGGACTCCCTCGGCGCGGCTCGAAACATCGAGGAGCCGCATAAGTTGCGCCTTTTGCTCGAAGAGATCAAAAAGCTTGCGCAGGTTACCCATGTCACCGGAAAAGTCGCTGACGGCCAGCAGATTGCGTTCGCCGGAAATAACCACCTCGTCGCGCGACTCGATGGCCTCCGAGCTGACCTTGACCGCCGCCTGCATCAACGTGGCGATTTCACCGCGAAGGGCTTCCACCTCGTTCTTCAGGCGCTCTCTTACCTCTTCAATCGCCATGCCAGCGTAATGTGAATTGAGGAAATTGGCCGCTTCAACCAATTGGGACTGCGTGTAGTCCGCTTCGGTGAAGATGACCCGGTTTTGCACATCGCCGTCAGGCGAGACGATGATCACAAGAAAGCGTTTTTCGGACAGGCGCAGGAACTCGATATGGCGAAATACCGACGTCCGGCGTGGCGCCATGACGACACCCACGAATTGCGACAGGCTCGACAGCATGTGCGCCGCATTGCTGAGCACTTTTTGGGGTTGATCAGGTGCCAGTCGCGGCGCACCGATATGGCCCGACGACGACAAGGGGTCGCGCTGGGTGGTCAACATCGTGTCCACAAAGAGCCGGTAACCCCGCGCGGTAGGAATGCGCCCTGCCGAGGTGTGCGGGCTGACAATCAGGCCAAGCTCCTCGAGGTCGCTCATCACATTGCGTATGGTGGCCGGAGACAGTTCAAGGCCGGAAGCTTTCGAGAGCGTGCGCGAACCTACCGGCTGTCCATCGGCAATGTAGCGTTCAACGAGTGCTTTCAGCAGCAATCGGGCACGATCATCAAGCATGGTGCCATTCTACGAAGCTTCGGTTGCCATGTTGTGATGTAATTTGCCGATGAAGTCGCAATTTCGCCATGTCGCATTGATCGGCAAGTACCACGCACAAGGTTCCCGGTCAGCACTGGAGGAGATCGCACACTTCCTGGGCACCCAGGGTTGCGAGGTGGCGATCGAGCAGGACACCGCCAGCAACACCGGCCTGACCCGGTTCCCCACCCTTGACGCAGCCGGCATCGGCGCCCAATGCGACCTCGCCCTCGTCGTGGGGGGGGACGGCACCATGCTGGGTATAGGCC
>NZ_JBFUGX010000810.1:0-1652 GCF_056402675.1 Polaromonas sp. P3_C2
GAAGAACCATCACCTGCACAAGTCGGTCTTCATCGGCGAAATCAAGGCCGACGGCCAGTTCAATGTGGTGTGGAAGACGCCTGGCCCTGTGAAGGCCAAGCCATGGAGCCCATACATTGAAGGRAACGACAAGAAACCCGACGAGCCTGTCAAGAAGTAAGAAGCTACTGCGCGAACCGATCTGGGGCTCTGTGGTGCTCACCGTACTGGTGTACGGTTCCGCTCCTCGAACCCCACCTCGGTCCGCTCGCTACGCTTCTTCCTGTCTTGACGCCTTTGGGCGTCTACGGTCCGGTTCTTGCTCTTGGTGAGTAAGACCGGTGCCCCCAAGGAAGTTGCAGTCTGGGCGCAACACGGTTGCGTGCTGTGCCCAACCTACAGGTTCTTTCCCCTATGCTCCGTTACCCACTTCTCCGCCTACTCTTTCTTGCTACGCTTTTGATAGCTGCTCGCGCTTATGCCTTAAGTCCTGAGGAGGTAAAAGGCATGTCAATTGGCGAAACGGAGGCGCGTGTGGAGGCCTTGGGAAAGGCCGCTGCCAAGGCCGACGAGAAGACGGCCGCGTTCATACAGGCGCTGTCTGACGATGCGGTGAAAACCAAGGGCGACAAGGTTTTTGTTGTGAAAGACGACAAAGCCTTTGACCCGATCACCGGCGCCGAGGTGCCGCTGCCGGCTGATGCTGAAGACGTGATCAACCCCAACCTGATGCGCAGCGAGATCGACAACGCGCTGGCCGCGTTGAAGCTGTTTTCCAAAGACGAGAAGCAGCGGCGCGATGCGATCAAGACGCTGGGCGGTGACAACGACGAAGCGCGGCTTCCGTTGATTGAAAAAGCCTACGCGGCTGAAACCGTGCCCGAGCTGAAGAACCAGCTTGAGCTGATGCGCGCCGCCATCATGCTGGGCAGCACCGACAAGGCCAAGCGCCTGGAAGCCGCCGCGCAGCTGGCCGGCAGCAAGAACCCCAATACCAAAACGGTGCTGATAGAACGCCTAGGCACCGAGGCCGATGCCGACGTGA
Source organism: Polaromonas sp. P3_C2 (assembly GCF_056402675.1). Classification (NCBI taxonomy): domain Bacteria; kingdom Pseudomonadati; phylum Pseudomonadota; class Betaproteobacteria; order Burkholderiales; family Comamonadaceae; genus Polaromonas; species Polaromonas sp. P3_C2. The sequence goes on from NZ_JBFUGX010000810.1 coordinate 1,025, forward strand.
AGGTGGCCCTTCAAGCCGCGCTGGCCAAGGTTGAGGCCTCACTGGAGTGGGGCAACAAGCTGGGCGCGATTTTCAGCGGCATCAGCCTGGGCAGCATCTTGCTGCTGGTGGCGCTGGGGTTGGCCATCACTTACGGGTTGATGGGCGTCATCAATATGGCGCACGGCGAGCTGATGATGATTGGCGCCTATGCCACCTACGTGGTGCAGGGCGTGTTCCAGAAATACTTTCCCGGCGCGTTTGACTGGTATTTGCTGGCCGCGGTGCCGGTGGCTTTCATGGCCTCGGCGCTGATGGGTGCGGCGCTGGAACGCAGCGTGATTCGCTTCCTCTATGGCCGCCCGCTGGAGACACTGCTGGCCACCTGGGGTATCAGCCTGATGCTGCAGCAACTGGTGCGCTCGATTTTTGGCGCGCAAAACGTCGGGGTTGAAAACCCGGTGTGGATGAGCGGCGGCGTGCAGGTGCTGGGCAATCTTTCGCTGCCTTACAACCGGCTGGTCATCATTGTGTTTGCCGTGGCGGTGCTGCTGGGCGTGGCCTGGCTGATCAGCCGCACGCGGCTGGGCCTGTTTGTGCGCGGCGTCACGCAGAACCGGCCGATTGCCTCTTGCATGGGTGTGAACAC
>NZ_JBFUGX010000811.1:0-1645 GCF_056402675.1 Polaromonas sp. P3_C2
GTATGGCCGTGTGGCCAGGGCATTGCTCGAATTCGCCAATGAAGACGGCAGCGGAAATGCCGTGATCCGCGACAAGGTTTCAAGGCAGGATCTGGCCAAGATGGTCGGCGCTTCGCGCGAAATGKTCAGCCGGGTGATGAAGGATCTTGAAGAGCGCGGATTCATCGAAACCCGCGACGATGGCTCGCTTTTGGTGAAAGAGCGTCTTCATACGCTGGGATAGGGCCCTGGCAGACCCCTGCCGTACGGTTTGGCGTCTCTGGCGCCCTCAAAGGCCTTACCCAACTGCGGTAAGCTTGGTACTGCAACCCGGAAATATCGAAACATGAAAGCGCGTCTTCGTACCCATGGCGGCGTTGCAAGCCTTGCGAAGGCATATAGCCTTCGCTGCGGCCCGCGCCTTGCCCTGGGCACGAATCCATCCCTTTCATTTTGTCTCGCTACTTCCGGCTTGCAGTACTAGCCGGGCCATGACTTACTCACTCGATACCCTGAACTCCAGAAATTCCCCAGCCGCGGGCGCGCCCAGCGGCATCAAACGCTTTGCCCATGAAGTCAGCCTGATTCTGGGCCTGCTCGGCCTGATTTTCTGGCTCGCGGCACTGCTCAGCTATTCTCCGCAAGACGCTGCCTGGTCAACATCCGGTACCGCTGATGTCCTGGGTGGCGCCCAAGCTGCGTCCCGAAACTGGGGTGGCCGCCTGGGCGCATGGCTGGCAGATGCGAGCTATTTCCTGCTGGGCTTTTCCGTCTGGTGGGCATTGGCGGCAGGCGCCCAGGTCTGGTTGTCTTCATTGGCGCGCTGGCTTCGCGGCGAGCCCCTTGCTGCCGATTCATCCCATTCCGCCGGCCGGATCCGGTTTTGGCTAAGCCTGCTCCTGCTTTTACTGGCCAGCGCGGCGCTGGAATGGTCCCGCCTGTATCGTTTTGAATTCAGGTTGCCCGGCCACGCTGGCGGCGTGCTGGGTTACCTGGCTGGAACGCAGGGCGAGAAATGGCTGGGTTTTGCTGGTTCAGGCCTGGTTTTTATTGCGCTCGGCGTGATCGCCGTGTCCGCCGTGTTCGGCTTTTCCTGGGCGCATGTGGCCCTGCGTGTTGGCGCGTGGATTGACAACCTGATTGACTCCCGCCGCGAAAAGCGCGAAATTGCCGAAGACCTCGCCTTCGGCAAACTGGCCGCGCGTGAGCGTGAAGAGACTTTGATCGACGAGCGCATCGAGATTGAAGAACACCATCCGGTGCCGGTCCTGATCGAGCCTGTGCTCGTGGACATTCCCAAAAGCGAGCGCGTGGCAAAAGAACGGCAAAAGCCGCTCTTCAGTGAAATGCCCGACTCCAAGCTCCCGCAGGTTGATCTGCTGGACGGTGCGCTGACACGCCAGGAGACCGTGGCCCCCGAGACGCTGGAAATGACCTCGCGCCTGATCGAGAAAAAGCTGAAGGATTTCGGCGTCGAGGTGCGTGTCGTGGCCGCCGCTCCCGGCCCCGTCATCACACGTTATGAGATCGAACCCGCCACGGGCGTGAAGGGCTCGCAGGTCGTCAACCTGGCCAAAGACCTGGCGCGCGCCCTCAGCCTCGTTTCCATTCGCGTGATCGAAACCATTCCCGGCAAAAACTACATGGCGCTGGAGCTGCCCAACGC
>NZ_JBFUGX010000812.1:0-1644 GCF_056402675.1 Polaromonas sp. P3_C2
CCATTGGGTCAACCTGCCCGGCGTGCTGCCGGCGCGTGAATTCACCGGCGCCTGGGTCGTAACCTCGCTCGCCAGCGCCTTGCTGGCCTTGCTGGGCGCGCTGCTGATTCACCGTTACCTGAACCAGCCCCTGCGCCGCGTGATGGCTTCGGCGCACACGCTGGCGGGCGGCACCAGCCCGCAGCCGCTGCCCGAAGACGGCCCCACGGAAATCGCCGACCTGAGCCGCAGCTTTAACCAGATGGTGCGCAGCCTGGCCCAGGCCGACGACGAGCGAGCGCTAATGCTGGCCGGGGTGTCGCACGACCTGCGCACACCGCTGACCAAGCTGCGCCTGGGCATCGAGATCCTGCGCGACAAGGCCGAAAAAGCCGGTCAAGGCGACGATGAGCTGATGGCCCGAATGACACGCGGCGTGGAAGAAATGGACGCCATCATCAGCCAGTTCCTGGACTTTGCCCGCAGCACCGAAAGCGAAGCGCCGGCGCCGGTGGCGCTGGATGTGCTGGCGGCTGAGGTGGCGGCCGCCTCGGCCGGCCACGGCATGCCGGTGGCGCTGCAGGGCGGCAACCCGCCGCCGGTGCCCTTGCGCCCGCGTGCGATGCGCCGCGTGCTCACCAACCTGGTTGAAAATGCCTGGCGCCATGGGCTCCCGCCGGTCACCATAGCCACCGGTACGCAGGGCGATTCGGTCTGGATAGCGGTGACGGATCACGGCGCCGGCATTGACGCCGGGCAGGCCGAGGCCTTGAAGCAACCCTTTCGCCGCGCTGAAAGCACACGCACCGGCCCGCCGGGCGCCGGGCTGGGCCTGGCCATCGTGGACCGCATCGTGCGCGCGCACGGCGGCAAGTTTGAGCTGCTGCCTGCCGACGGCGGGGGCCTCTGCGCCCGGATCACGCTGCCGCGGGCCTGAAACACCCCAAAAAAAGGCCTCGAAAGGCCTTTTTTGAGTGTCAAAACGGGCTGCAGGCCAATAGAGACGAGCGCAAGCAGCTATTGATTTGATAGCGATTGCTGCGGCTTCACCCGAACTGCACCAGGTTGAGAATGGGCAGCGGGCCGCCGGGAAACTGCGCCAGGCGTCCACCCACGGCCAAAGTGCCGAGGTCGATTCCCGAGAACCCGAGCTGGCTGATCAGTGCCGCCACGGTCGCCTTTGCCTTGGCGTCGTCGCCCGAGAAAAACAGCACGCGTTTGCCGCCCTGGTCGGCGGGGTCAGTGGCCAGCAACTGGGCGACCAGGTGGTTAAAGGCCTTCACCACGCGCGCGCCGGGCACCAGCTCGGCAAACACTTCGCTGGAGGCGCGGCCGTTCAACTCAACGGGCCGGAGAGGAGGGCCTTCGACCGCGTTGTTGGCGTCAATGACGACACGGCCGCCAAAGTTGGGCAAACCGGCCAGCGCTTCAGGCAGGCGACCCCAGTTGACGGCCACCAGCACGATGTCTTTTGTGGCGGCTTCCTTGACGGTGCCGGCGTGGATGGTGGGGCCGAGTTCGCGCACGATGTCTTTGAGCGAGTCCGGGCCGCGGCTGTTGGACAGCGTGGCATGGATGCCCTGGCGGGCCAGGGTTTTGGCAAATGCCGTGCCGATGGCGCCGGCACCGACGATCCCGATGCTGGGGGTGCTGGATGGGGTTGAG
>NZ_JBFUGX010000813.1:0-1643 GCF_056402675.1 Polaromonas sp. P3_C2
CGTCCAGGTTGAGCTTGACGATGATCTGGGTTTCGGCGGTGTTGCGTGAAACCTCGGCAATGTGGGGAGCGTGGGTAGGGGTGGTCATAGGGACTTTTCAAGCGCCGCCAGCATTTGCACGTTCTCGTCCGCGGTGCCGACCGTCAGGCGCAAACAATTGGCCAGCAATGGGTGCATTTTAGAAACGTTTTTGACCAGGACCTTGCGCGATTTCATGCCCTCAAAGGTTTTGGCCGCATCGGGCACCCGCACCAGGATCATGTTGGCGTCGCTTTTCCAGGCTTTGACGCCCTTTGCCTCCATGCCGGCCAGGGCCTCCAGCAACACAGCACGTTGGGCCACCAGCTCCGCGGCCTGCGCGACGAATTCACCCTGGTGCTCCAGCGCGAACAGCGCGCATTCGYAGTTGAGCACGCTGATGTTGTAGGGCGGGCGCACCTTGTCGATCTCGGCAATCAGCGCTTTCGGGCCCATCATGTAGCCGATGCGCACGCCGGCGAGGCCGAGCTTGCTCAGGGTGCGCATCAGCAGCACATGGCCGTGCCTGGCGATGCGGTCGATGTAGCTTTTGCTGGCAAAGGGCTGGTAGGCCTCGTCCATCACGACCAGGCCACCTTGCTCGCCTACGGCTTCGATGATCTTTTCAATCACCGCGTCGTCCCACAGGTTGGCCGTCGGGTTGTTCGGGTAGGCCAGGTAAATGATCGACGGCTGGTGCTCGGCAATGGCGGCCAGCATGGCGGCTTCGTCGAGCTCGAAGTCGGCCGTCAGCGGCACGCCGATGAATTTGAGGCCCTGCAGCTGCGCGCTCATGGCGTACATCACAAAGCCCGGCAGCGGCGCCAATATGGAGCCCCCTTCCACATCGCAGGCCATGGCCAGCAGCGAGATCAACTCGTCCGAGCCATTGCCCAGCATGATGTCGAAGCCCTCGGGCATCTGCGCATAGTCGGCCAGCGCACGGCGCAGGTCATTCACGCGGCCATCCGGGTAGCGGTTCAATGCCAGCGCACCCAGGCGCTGGCCCAGATGGGCCTGCAGCGATGCCGGCAAGCGGTGCGGGTTCTCCATGGCATCGAGCTTGACCATGCCGGCCGATTCCTGGATGGCGTAAGCATGCATGGACTGCACGTCCTGGCGGATCAGTTTTTTGAGCTTGGGAGCCAGTGAGGCGTCTGACTGTTTCATGATGGGTGAATTGACTCTGTCTGGCGGTATTGTGAGTGCCGGTTCGCTCAGCAGCTGCTTTTCTGCACGAAAGCGGAGCCCGTGGGCATGCTCCTGTTGGCCACGTCTTTGCGGTTCAGCAGCTCCCTGAACATGGGATCTACAAAAAGCTTCACGCATTCGCCGGACCGGAAAGTACCACTCACAGGAAGCGTCAGCGACAAGATGTTTGAAACGGTCACCACGATGGAGCTGACGTCGCGATTGCCCTGCTGCGCACCAATGGCGTTGGCCAGCATGACGCCAGCAGAGCCCCCTGCAAGCGTCGCGCTACTTTGCTGAACCGAACTCAAACCATAGTAGGGCGAGGCAGACACTTCGGAGACCACTCCTGAAAGCTCAATCGCATTGGGAGGTTTCTCTGAGGGTTGCACCACGGACGCGCAGCCCTGCAATCCTGCCAGCGCAATGCAAGC
>NZ_JBFUGX010000814.1:0-1641 GCF_056402675.1 Polaromonas sp. P3_C2
ACTTAAAAGGAGCCCCACTTGCCATGAACACCAYTCTCGTTTCACTGTTCGAGTACAAGGCCTGGGCGAACACCGAGCTCCACGCCGTCCTCGAAAAGTTTGATGCGCAGCAGCATCCCGATGAATTTCGTGCCATGCTTCACACACTCGATCACGCCAACGTTGTGGACCAGATTTTTCAGGGCCATCTGACCGGCGCCGCCACGCAGCGCTTCAAGGCAACGCACTCTGAACCTGCGCCGGGCTTGCCGGAGTTGCGGGAGATCGTGAGATCCACAGACGACTGGTACCTGCAGTTCGTACGCGGCGTCAGCGCCGAGCGTTTGAAACATCGGGTGCGTTTCACATTCACTGACGGTGACAGCGGCGAGATGTCTTGTGAAGAGATGCTGCTCCACGTCATTACGCACAGCGGCTATCACCGCGGGAGCATTGGCCAGATGCTTGAAGACATGGGCACTGACTCTCCGCCAGACTCCCTGACAAAGTTTCTGCACAGGCATGAACCGGAGCGGCGACTCGGACCCAAGGGTTAGCGAGGCGGGCGCACGGCAACGCATGCAGTAACGATGCCTAACCCCTCGTCCAACTCCCCCCTCAGTATCAACCCCGTTTGCACTTAACAACCCATGGCAACTTTGGACACCGGCCCTTTTTTTCACGGCACGAAAGCCGAATTGCAGGTAGGCGATCTACTGACATCAGGCTTTAAATCGAATTACGACGACAGCGTCGTGATGAATCACATTTATTTCACAGCCCTCTCCAAAGGTGCCGGGCTTGCCGCAGAAATAGCCAAAGGCAGCGGCAGGCCGCGAGTCTATATCGTTGAACCGACAGGGGAATTTGAGAACGACCCCAACGTCACAGACAAGAAGTTCCCAGGCAACCCGACGCGGTCCTATCGAAGCAAGCTGCCTGTAAAAGTTGTTGGCGAACTCGAAAGCTGGGAACCCTATGACTCACAGTTCATTCAACAACTGAGAAACCGCATAGAAAATGGCATGGGAAAAATCATCAATTGATGTGAGACAGCCCTGTGAAAAGAGCATCCAGTCGTGGCGATAGGGCCCCTGACGGGGTTTCGCCGCAAAGTGATAGTCTGGTTGTTTTTACGTGAGGCCGCACAGTCATTTGCTTTGCCATGTCATCAACCCTAACTCTTTATGGCTTGCCGCGCAGCGTGTATACGCGGATCGCCCGTCTAACGCTCGAAGAGAAAGCCGTGCCTTATCGAATCGAAGAGGTCGACATCTTCGGGCCAGGTGGCGTGCCTGCCGCCCACACCAAGCGCCATCCGTTCGGACGGATCCCCGTGCTGTGTCACGGAGAGCTGTCGATCTACGAGACGGCGGCAATCTGCCGTTACGTAGATGAGGCATTCCCCGGCCCATCGCTGCAACCGCCAACGCCGAGTGAGCGGGCGCGTATGGCGCAAGTAATCGGGCTGCTTGACTCCTACGCCTATCGGCCGATGGTGTGGGGAGTCTTTGTCCAGAGGGTTCGCCTGCCCATGACAGGCGGCTCCACCGATGAATCTCTGGTTGCCAAATCATTGAAAGAGTCCCGCATCGCCCTTGAAGCGCTTGCGGCTCTTGTCGGAGATTCACCGTTCCTTGCCGGCAACACCCTCTCTCTCGC
>NZ_JBFUGX010000815.1:0-1638 GCF_056402675.1 Polaromonas sp. P3_C2
TATGTGTACTGCCCCTTCATGATCCTGCCGCTTTACGCCAACCTGGTGAAGATGGACTTTCGTCTGCTGGAGGCTGCCCACGATCTGGGCGCCAGCGCCTGGAAGGCTTTCTGGCTGATCACTGTTCCGCTCAGCAAGTCCGGGATCATCGCCGGCTCGATGCTGGTTTTCATCCCCAGCGTCGGCGAGTTCGTGATTCCGTCGCTGCTGGGGGGCGCTGAAAACATCATGATCGGCCGCGTGGTGTGGGACGAGATGTTCAGCAGCAACAACTGGCCGCGCGCATCCGCGCTGGCCGTGGTGATGATCCTCCTGATCCTGGTGCCGCTGGCTTTTTATTACCGCTCCAGCAGCGACCGTGACGCGCAAGGACGCCACTGAGATGAAAGAAGCCATGAGAACCTTCCTGCGCCTGGCAGAAGGCAACATAGGCCGGATCTGGATGGGGCTGGTGTACCTTTTCCTCTATATCCCGCTGATTTTCCTCATCGTCTTTTCATTCAACAGCACCCGGCAAGACGGTGTTTTCACCGGCTTTTCAACGCGCTGGTATGAGGCGCTGCTGTCGGACTCGCGGTTGGTGGAAGGATTTTTTCTGTCCCTCAAGGTGGCGCTGATCACCGGCACGCTGTCGGTGGTGCTCGGCAGCTTTGCTGCCTTTGTACTGGTGCGCTATTTGCGCTTTACCGGGCGTACGCTGTTCTATGGGTTGGTCAACGCGCCGCTGGTCATGCCCGAGGTCATCATCGGCCTGGCCTTGCTGCTGCTGATGGTGGCGGTGCAGCGCACCATCGGCTGGCCGGACCGGGGTTTCATCACCATCGTGACGGGGCACACCTTGCTCGGCATGGCCTACGCCACGGTGGTCATCCAGTCACGCCTCAGTGAAATGGACCGCACCCTTGAAGAGGCCGCCATGGACCTGGGCTGCCGGCCCGTGCAGGTGTTTTTTCTGGTGACCTTGCCAAGCATTGCACCGGCACTGGTGTCGGCCTGGCTGCTCACCTTCACACTGTCGTTTGACGACGTGGTGATCTCCGAATTCTTGTCAGGGCCCGGCGTGACGACCTTGCCGCAGGTGATCTTCAGCTACGCCCGCCGCGGTGTGAACCCGTCGATTTACGCAGCGGCCACGATTTTGATCACGGTGGTGTCGTTGGGCATCATTGCCTACAGCATTTCCGTGATGCGCCGGCAAAAGCGGCTGGACCGCGAAATCAGTGCGGCGGCTCGACCGGAACAGGCTTTCCCGGACCCCGTCCGGGCAAAGTAGCCAGCACGACGCCGGTCAGCGCGATGGCAAAAGCGCCGATCTGGGTGCCATTGAGCTTTTCTCCCAGAACAATGACGCCGACCGCTGCGGCACTGACCGGCAGCAATACGGTGAAAACGCCGGCCTGATTCGCCGGAATCKTCCTGAGCCCGGTCATCCAGAGCCAGACCGTCCATACGCTGGCTGCGAGCGAATAAAACAGCAGCAACAGCCACGCGGAGGGCGCCACCTTGCCAAAGTCAAATCCCCAAGCCATCCAGAGGCCGAAAGGGGTGACGAGGGCAAAGCCCCAGAGGTTGATCAGTGCGGTGATGCGTTTGGGGCTGAGTACGCCGGTCAGCTTCTTGCCGATGACGGCGTAGGCC
>NZ_JBFUGX010000816.1:0-1632 GCF_056402675.1 Polaromonas sp. P3_C2
GGTAAGCAAGCAACAGGCAACGCGCAACGGGTACAACCGGAAAGTTGCGGACTTCGTGCTTTGCACCAAGTCGTTTGATGTCCTGGCTGTCATCGAACTCGACGACAGCAGCCACAAAGGCAGGGAAGAGGCGGATGGAGACCGCGATGCCTGGCTAAAGGATGTCGGGTATCGGGTTGTCCGGTATCCGCAGATACCTGACGCGGCAAAACTTCTAGCCGACTTCGCAACTGCTCCCTGAAAGCCCACTGGATTCCTCCTCATGAAGGTAGCTAGGCAAAGGTGCTAGCTGCTCTTGTAAAAAATAGTGACCGAATGTCAATATTTGAATTACAGTTCAGAGAATGACAATCTGTCAACAAATAAATTGACAGCCAGTCATAAAATATTTGGAACCCAGGAGATCAGCTATGACCAACACCATGGAATTACTCACCAAAGCACTTGAGATGAAGCGCGCTGCGCATTGGTGTGATGAGCTGAATTTGGATCTGTCGACAATCTCTCAAGCAAAGAAGCGTGGCCGGCTAAGCCCTACGCTTGCTGGTAACTTTGCTATCAAATTAGGAGAAAATCCAGAGCACTGGATTGCGGTTGCAGCGCTTGAGGCTGAACCGGAGAGCACACTTTTAGACCAGCTAAARGCCAGTGCCAACAAGTGGCGGAAGCGGTGAGATTCGAACTCACGGAGGACTTGCATCCTCGGCAGTTTTCAAGACTGCTGCATTCAACCGCTCTGCCACGCTTCCGAGCCGCATAGTTTAACCGCTAGTCGGCGCTCATCTGGCTCGTTGATGAGCCACTGTCGATAAATGCGGTTTCGCAGCCTGGACAACAGGCGCGCCTGGCGCATCGGCTGCCTTCCACACATTGAATTACTCACGAGGGCAGGGTGCTGCCAAAAATAGAGGGCTGAAGTCCACCTCTTTTGGTTCGTCATTGGTCACTTTGTGACTGTCAAGCAAATAGAGCCAAAAAAACGGACTTATTTCCTGGAACTATTTCCTCTCCGCTTCCCAAACGTTTTTGGGAACGGTGACTAAAGGCGCTGGTACAGCCATGATTGAAACATTCAGTTACAGCACTTTAAGAGGACACAAATATGACTGCTCCAGCATTCACCCCCGAGTCGGCAGAGAAGGTTACTACGGCATTTGTGCATGCCACCGGCGCCCGCTGGTCGTTTCCGCGGGTCGAAGTCCAGGACCGCGGAACCTTCATGTTGATTAGCGTGGACTCACTTTCCCCAGAAATCCAGGAAATTGGGTTATCCGTCAAGAAATCCATTGCGCATGCCCTGAACCAGGTCATTCCGGCGCACCCTACGCAACGGTTCGGTAACTGGATGGTCGTTTTCTTCCGGGACGGCAGGATGTTCGAAACTGTTCACCCCAGCGAGTTTGAGGTGTAAGGACGCCAGAGTGGCCTGCTATCTGCCTGCTATATATATATGAGTCAGCCGCCCGTCGTGGCCAGGGCCTGTCGCCGAAACGCTGTCCGCAGGCGGCATTCACGACCTTGTCCTACACACCGCCAGCCAGCCGCTGGCTAAACTTTCCTTGCGGCCCGTCCTGGGTCGCACCTCCCTCCACTGGCGAAGCCAGTTTTACTGCCCGGTCCTCCGGGCTTTTT
>NZ_JBFUGX010000817.1:0-1629 GCF_056402675.1 Polaromonas sp. P3_C2
TGAGCAAGAACCGCCCTGGCAGATGCACTCAAATCAGGTTTCTCATCGCCTGCGCCGTCTCCCGCAACACCGACAAAACCCGTCCCCCCGCATCCTCACTCGACTCATGCCCCATGGGCATGGTCACGCTGAGCGCCCCGGCCACTTCCCCGTGCCGGTCCCGCAGCGGTACGGCAATACCGCGGTAATTGAGTTCCAGCTGCTGCTCGGAAATCGCCCATCCTTGTGCCCGCACGCGCGCCAGTTCGATCCGCAGGCGGTCCTTGCTGGCGATTGTGTATGAGGTGTAGGCCTTGAGCTCGTGGTTGGCCAGCCAGGTTTCCAGCCAGGCGGGGTCGCGCATCGACAGCATTAAAAGGCCCGCTGCCGTGACCTGGGCCTGCACGCGTGAGCCCAGCACGTAGCCGGTGTTCATGGCGCGGCTGGAGCCGTTGCGGGCGATATAGACGATGTCGTCTCCGTCCATCACGCTCACGTACGCGCTCTCCTGGGTGCCGGCGGTCACGCGCTGCAAAAAGGGTTGCACGATGCGCGGCAGGCGGGCCGACTCCAGGTAGGACTGGCCCAGGCGAAGCACCCGCGGCGTCAGCCAGAAGAGCTTGCCGTCGCCGGCGACATACCCCAGGTGCTCCAGCGTCAGCAAATAGCGGCGGGCGGCCGTGCGTGTCATGCCGCAGCGCGCGCCGGCCTGGCTGGCGGTCAGGCGTGGGTTGGCGTCGTCAAAACATTCGATGACGGACAGGCCTTTTTCCAGCCCGGCAATCCAGTCGCGCTTGTCCAGCGTGGAAGGGCTGGGGGCCTGCAATGTAGAGGGTGAAATGGGGAGTTTGGCCGCAGTCATTTGCTGAAGTATTCACAAGAGGGTTTCAACGCAGGCATAGGTCAAACCCTTGTTTCGTTCGATCATCGATCTTTATTGAGCGATCATCGATCAATTTGGTGATAAACCTGTTGGGATTCCTGAGGCTAGCTACTAAAGTTCACACCAAATCTGGCAGTTTCAATCGATTATCGAACGTTTTAGGCAATCCAGCATGTTTTCCACCATTCAGGGCAATACCGACGTGTATCTGATCCCCGGCGATCCGGTCGGGCAGGTGCGTGCGCCGGAGGTGTTCAACCTGATCTTCAAGACGCTGGGTATTGATGCTGTCCTTGTCCCGGTGCATGTGGCCGCCGGGGACATCCAGGCTTTTGTGAAAGCCGCTTTCCTGGCCAGGAACGTCAAAGGCATGTTGCTGACCATCCCGCACAAGGCAGAAGTGATGAGCCTGCTTTCGCATTGCAATGACGCGGGCCGGGTAGCCGGTGCGGTGAATGGCATTCGCCGTAACGCAGCCGGTGAACTGGAAGGTGCCTTGTTTGATGGCAAAGGGTTTGTCCTGTCGCTGGACTATTTCGGTGTGGCCTACGCCGGCAAGCGCGTGTTGATACTGGGCGCAGGCGGCGCGGCAGCCGCGATTACCGCTTCACTCGCGATGGCGGGAAACCAGTCGCCGGCCGCCATTTCGCTGTATGACCCGGCGCCCGGCAAGGCGCAGGTGCTGGCCGACCAGATTACCGCCGCTATGCCGCTGTCAAACGCAAGCATCGCGGCTGTGAGCAGCGGTGACCCTTCGGGCCATGACG
>NZ_JBFUGX010000818.1:0-1627 GCF_056402675.1 Polaromonas sp. P3_C2
GGTCCCAGGTCTGGGCCTCGGTCAGCAGCAACCTGAGCACGCGGTCTTCACGACTGGCCGGCAGGATACGGCCAGCCACGCGGCGTGGAGCCCGGGCGCCGAAGCTGCGTCCCGCCGTTGACGATGCCGGGAAATAGTTGCCAGAGGGCTCGGACGAGGTGTAATCGGGCTCCTCGCGAAAATCCGGCAGATAGTCCGCAGGGCCGGACATGTCCTGGGAAGCGCCTGATGCTGAGGATGATTCCGGCTTCTGGCCCTTATTGGACGTGCGTAAGCTGCTATTATTTTTATAGCTGCCCTTGGAGGTCGCAGGTTGCCAAAGCTGCATCAGTTCGCGGCTGTCAATCAATACCCTGTCGGCAATTTCAGCCAGCAGCTGGCGTTTCAATGCGCCATCGGGCATCAGGTTCCACAGCGGGCGGGCGTTGCTGGCCATGTGGGCGCGGCCCTCGGCGGTGTCCAGGTCGCAGCCCTCGGCGGCGGCCTCCAGCAGGAAGCGGCTGAGCGGCACGGCCTTGCTGACATAGGCCGCGAAGCCTTCCTGGCCGTGCTCGCGGATGTAACTGTCGGGGTCGTGTTCGGCCGGCAGGAACAGGAACTTGACGGTGCGTACGTCCGTGGCAAAGGGCAGGGCGGCGTCCAGCGCTTTTCGGGCGGCGCGGCGGCCGGCGCTGTCGCCGTCAAAGCTGAAGACGACTGAGTCGGTGAAGCGGAACAGCTTTTGCACGTGATCAGCCGTGCAGGCGGTGCCCAGGGTTGCCACCGCATTGGCAAACCCCAGCTGGGCCAGGGCCACCACGTCCATATAGCCTTCTGTGACGAGGGCATAGCCGTGTTCGCGCAGGGCGGTGCGGGCCTCGAACAGGCCATAAAGCTCCCGGCCCTTGCTGAACACAGGGGTTTCCGGCGAATTGAGGTACTTGGGCTTTTCGTCGCTGAGCACGCGGCCGCCAAAGCCTATGCATTCGCCCTTGACGTTGCGGATGGGGAACATGACCCGGTCACGAAAGCGGTCATAACGCTTGGCTTCACCGGCCTGGTTTTCTTCGCCGGGCTCGCCCGTGATGACCAGGCCGCTTTCTACCAGCAGCGGGTCGTTGTAATCCGGAAAGACGCTGGCGAGGCTGCGCCAGCCTTCAGGTGCGTAGCCCAGGCCGAAGGTCTTGGCGACTTCGCCCGAAACGCCGCGGCCCTTGAAGTAGTCGATGGCGCGCTCGGAGTTGCGCAGGGCCTTGATGTAGGCGACGCCGGCTTTTTCAAGCACGCTGGTGAGTGTGGCCTGCTGCTCGCGCATCTGGGCGGCCCGCGCCCGGTCTTGCGGGGAGACGTCGTCTTCAGGCACTTGCAGGCCGTATTGCTGGGCAAGGTCCTTGACGGCTTCGACAAAGGTCATGCCGCCGTGGTCCATCAGAAAGCTGATGGCGTTGCCGTTTTTGCCGCAGCCGAAGCAGTGATAGAACTGCTTGGAGGGGCTGACACTGAAAGAGGGCGATTTTTCGCCATGGAAGGGGCACAGGCCCATGAAGTTGGCGCCGCCCTTTTTCAGCTGCACGTAGCGGCCCACGATGTCCACCACGTCGGCGCGCGCGAGCAGCTCCTGGATGAACGATTGGGGGATGGCCATAAC
>NZ_JBFUGX010000819.1:0-1626 GCF_056402675.1 Polaromonas sp. P3_C2
TTGAGTTGAGGCTGATGTTGCCGCCGTTGCCATACACGCGCACTGTCACTGCACCTGCGGTCAGGTCACCGCCCACGCCAGCAATCACGGTGCTGTCGCCGACGTTCGCGCCTGGGACCGTGAAGGTAACGCTGTCAATCGTGCCATCGGTTGCCGTATTGCCGGAGCTGGTGCCGACACGCAGGAACAGCACTTGTGGAATGACGATGGTCATGTCCACGCGAGCGTTCGCGGTCGAACCGACGATGGCAGGGTTGGTGAATGTGGATTCGGCGTGGGCGGTAGCGCTCAGCAAGCCGGTTAAGCCCAGGGTGCTGACAAGAAGGAGTTTTTTCATGATGTTTCCTAAGGATTAAGGTTGAAGTTCAGAGCTGCGTGGCGGTGTAAGTAACTCGTCCGTTTTTGGCGATGGTGCCGCCGTACGTGCCGGCTGCGGGTAAGGTTGCGTTGAGGTAGGTATAAGTCCACTTGCCTTCGACGCGGACAAGTCGGTTGGTGGCCGTCAATGTGGTGGCGGTACCAGCTCCGCCGCCTGCGCCCAGGTTGAAYGCTGGGTGGGTRATGGCGGCATTGGTAAAGCCGGCGGTSGTGGCTCCCAGTGCKGCRCCGRCCACRTTGATCTGGCTCCAGGGRATCACTTCACCGGCGGTGCCGGTCGTCAACGGGCCGGTGGTGTTTGAGTTGAGGCTGATGTTGCCGCCGTTGCCATAAACGCGCACCGTCACAGCACCTGCGGTGAGGTCGCCGCCCACACCGGCGATCACGGTGCTGTTACCCACACTGGCGCCTGGAACCGTAAAGGTCACGCTGTCGATCGTGCCATCGGTTGCCGTATTGCCAGAGCTGGTGCCGACACGCAGGAACAGCACCTGCGGAATGACAATGGAAAAGTCCAGCCGTGCAGTCGCTGTGGAACCCGTAATTGCGGGCGTGGTAAATGTGGACTCTGCATGCGCTGGCGCTGCCGCCAAACCGGCCAGGCCCAAGGCGCTTGCTAAAACAATTTTTTTCATCAAGGTCCTCTCTGCGGTAATAAGAAGGTGAATCGGGTGTTCAGGCTTTTTCTGAACGTGAATGGACTGTAACTAGGCGTTTCGAAAAAAGGTGGCTTTACATTCGTAACGCGGGCGACAAATGGTAAATACGTCACGCTTAAGTCATTGAAAACAATGGATTTATGCGAAATGGCGACAAGAAAGATGGGGTTTGGCTTGGATGTAACGAATGCCATAAGCCTTCTTCTGTGACATATTTCCCAGAGTGGTGTAACGAGTCAGAAACAAATGGCGTTTGTCTGCCAAGTGGTGCTTTTCTCTGTTCCTCTCTGGAACTACCGCGTCGCTTGAACTGGTCGAACACTCGTTGTATGAGAGGCAGAGCTGGTCAATGAAGGCTGTAGCACGCGCTATTCGAGCGAGGCCTCAAAGTCAAGGCGGGCTTCATGCAATCAGACGGCGATGGTGGTTGGATTGACTGGGCAAGTCGTATGCGCTTTAACCGGAAGAGGTCCACGCAAGGGACGTCGGTGGTGGTTGGTTGCCCGTGATAGATAGGCAGGTAGGCACGCCACTGGGATCGCGTGGTGCCCTTGTGTGGCGTGCATAGCAGCGCAGGCAGCTGATCGAC
>NZ_JBFUGX010000820.1:0-1622 GCF_056402675.1 Polaromonas sp. P3_C2
TCGCCGGCCGGTGATGCCAAGAAATTTCAAGGCCTGCTCAGCTGCCTTGAGTGGTGGGCCACCTACCCAGGAGTCCACGCTCAGCTGGCGCCGGCCGATGCGTTTCACCGGCGTTGCCCTGATATCGAGAGCCAGGTCAACAAAGTAGTCGTTCCAGCGAGGACTGTCCGGCGCAGCCAGATTGAAAGCCGGCAACTCGCCTGGAGCCACCGGCAGCTGCAGTGCAACCAGCAGAGCCTGGCAAACGTCGTCCACGTGGACAAGATTGGACCAACCATCGCCAGCGATGCCAAGGTCGCCAAGACGCCCGGACTGAAGCCATCGGCCGATGCGTCCGACCCAGAGTTCACTGCCAGGGCCAAAAACACAGCCTGGCCGCAGCATCACGGCTGCACCGCCGCGACGGGTAAATTCCTCCAGACTGGTTTCCGCTTCGCACTTGGCACGGCCGTACCAACCCAGGCTGGGATCACGTGGCGCACCCTCACGGATAAGGCCTTCTGCAGGGCCATAAACCGACATGGTGCTCAAATGAACAATGCGCGGACAGTTTGCCTTGAGCGCGGCGTCGACCAGGACGTGCATGCCTTCAGAAATCGACGCTGCATCGCCCGCCACGCAGTTAACAACCGCGTCGAAGTTTTTTAGTGCCACCGCAAGTTGCCCAGCGTCTCGGGTATCTAGTTCCAGCCATTCGGCCCGCAACTTTTCCGTGCCGTTCGAAAGATTCTTCTGTCTGGACGCTCCCGTGGGGATCGCCCACGAAGTGCCGTGCAGCATTTCCAGCAGGCGCCTGCCGATGTGGCCTGACCCTCCCAATACCAGTACCTTCATGCGGCCTCCTTCAACTGGATCGGTGTCCGCTCTGCACGCAAGCGATGCGACAGCGTGTCGCCCAGCCGGAGCGACATGGCAATCAGGGTCAAAGTCGGATTGGCCTGGCTTGACGTAGGGAAAACGGCGCTTCCGGCTACAAACAGGTTGTGCACCGAGTGAACCTGGCAGTCGGCATTGACCACGCTGGTGCGCACGTCATCGCCCATGCGTGCGGTGCCGATGTGGTGTCCCCCGTAGGCGCCGAAGCGCACGAGGTCGTCCTCAAGGGTCTGGCGGT
Organism: Polaromonas sp. P3_C2; assembly: GCF_056402675.1. NCBI lineage: Bacteria > Pseudomonadati > Pseudomonadota > Betaproteobacteria > Burkholderiales > Comamonadaceae > Polaromonas > Polaromonas sp. P3_C2. Next base: position 1,115 of record NZ_JBFUGX010000820.1, read on the forward strand.
TGTAGTCGAAGTGGGCCTTTCCGCTGCGCGCGAATTCTTCAGCCATCACGTCCAGGGTTTTGCGGACGGAGTCGATGTCCGCCTGGCTGTAGCGCCAATCCACCTTCAGGCGAGGCATGCCCAGCGCATCGACAGTGCCGGCAAGTGTGACCCGGCTGTGGGCTTGGGGTATTTGCTCACCATGAACTTCAAGGCTGAAGCGGTTGGTGCGGTTGCGCAGAATCACTGACGGGAATTTGCGTTCAGCGAAGGAGCGCCTGGCCAGCCAATGGGCCAGGAAAGCCGTGGTGTCCAGAGGGTCGGCCACCACATTGAGGAGGTGGCGGGCGTAAGTCCCTGCCGTGGGGGCGTGGCCATCGTTGAGCCGCTTGCCGTATTCGTAGCTGATCAGCTTGCGGGCCAGGAACAGCCCCGACAACACCCCGTTGCGATGCACCGGATCGGTGATGCGCGGGAAGTGCAGGCGGGCGACTGCATTGGCAAGGCCCAGGCGCCTTTGCTCGTGGGC
>NZ_JBFUGX010000821.1:0-1622 GCF_056402675.1 Polaromonas sp. P3_C2
AGTTCGTTCCGTCCGGCACAAACACGTAGCCGATACCCCAGACCGTCTGGATGTAGCGGGGCACCGCAGCATCCACTTCGATCAGTTTGCGCAAACGGGACACCTGCACGTCCAGGCTGCGGTCAAAGGGCTCGAATTCGCGTCCGCGTGCCAGCTGTGCCAGTTTTTCGCGGGACAGCGGCTGCCGCGGGTGGCGCACCAGGGTTTTCAGCATGGCGAATTCGCCGGTGGTCAGCGGCAGCTCTTCGCCGTTCTTGTGCAGGGTGCGCAAGCCCATATCGAAGGAAAACGGCCCAAAGGTAATCACTTCCTGGTCGCTGGACGGCGCACCCGGCACTTCAGCCGTCGGCCGGCGGCGCAGCACGGCGTGGATGCGGGCGAGCAATTCACGGGGATTGAACGGTTTTGCCAGGTAATCGTCGGCGCCGACCTCGAGGCCGACAATGCGGTCCACGTCCTCGCCTTTGGCGGTCAGCATGATGATGGGCGTACGGTCATTGGCGGCGCGCAGGCGGCGGCAGATGGAAAGGCCGTCTTCGCCAGGCATCATCAAATCCAGGACGATCAGGTCGACGGCGTCGCGCAGCATGATGCGGTTCAGCGCTTTGCTGTCTTCGGCGAGGATGACCTCAAAACCTTCCTGGGCCAGGTAGCGACGCAGCAGGTCGCGAATGCGGGCATCGTCATCAAGGATCAGGATTTTGTCGGCACGGGCGTTGGGTTGAGCTTGGGTCATAGTCATCTGGTAATTTGTAACAGAGCCATTTTGAAGGCTGAAAAGGCGGGATGTCGCATTTTTCAGTCGGTTTGACACACTGTTACAAAAGTTGCGGCCACATGCAAGTGTGCGTGTTGACTATGGCAATGCGCCTACATTCGATTGAAAAAACACATGTAAAAATAAGCGGCCGCTCCCTGGGCACCGCGCTGGCGGGCCCTTGTAAGAGCAATGCCGGGCGAATGCGCCTGGTTACTTGCGGTGAACAGGCTGCTTGATTTGCAGCGTTCCGGATGTTCACCATGATTTCCCCCTCCATTTCACGCTTGTCTTTTTTAGCCAGAAGCGGCTGAAATTCACCACCCCGAAAGGTAATTCCGATGCGAGCTCCAAAATCGATCGCTTTGTGTGTCCTGTTGGCAGGCGCAGTGCTGGGTAGCCATGCCATGGCCCAGACCAACTTCCACGAATCCCTGCAGAACGTGGCCCAGTTATCGGTCAGTGGCTCGGTGGAGGTGCAGCAGGACCTGTTGTCGATTTCATTGACCACAACCCGTGATGGTGCTGACGCGGGCGTCGTGCAAAGCCAGCTCAGGCAGGCGCTTGAGACTGCGCTGACCCAGGCCAAGCAGGCGGCGGCGCCCGGCCAGATGGAGGTGCGCACCGGGAATTTCAGCCTGTATCCGCGCTATGGCAAGGACGGCAAGATCAATGGCTGGCAGGGCTCCACCGAACTGGTGCTGGAAGGCAAGGACTTCCCGCGCATCACCAGCACGGCGGGCAAGATCCAGACCCTGACCATGGGCAACGTCAGTTTTGCATTGAGCCGCGAGCAGCGCGCCAAAGTCGAGGGCGAGGCCCAGGCGCTCGCAATTGAGCGTTTCAAGGCCAAGGCCAGTGAGGT
>NZ_JBFUGX010000822.1:0-1620 GCF_056402675.1 Polaromonas sp. P3_C2
TCCGTATCCTGTGCAGCGCCACGAAATCGTTGTGGTCACGCAGATCCGTTCAGTGGATGTCGGCCGTGACGTCATCATCAAGGCGACAGGCCTGCGCGACTCGGCCATGCTGACTGAAGACGAAAACATCGTTGAAATCAAGTTTGCCGTGCAGTACCGCCTGAACGATGCGCGCGCCTATCTGTTTGAAAGCAAGGACCCTGCAGCGGCGGTGGTTCAGGCTGCCGAAACAGCCGTCCGTGAAGTGGTCGGGAAAATGAAGATGGACCTGGCCCTGGCGGAAGAGCGTGACCAGATCGGGCCACGCGTGCGCGCCCTGATGCAGACCATCCTCGATCGTTACAAGGTCGGCGTTGAAGTTGTCGGCATCAACCTTCAGCAGAGCGGTGTGCGCCCCCCCGAGCAGGTGCAGGCAGCGTTTGACGATGTGCTCAAGGCCGGCCAGGAGCGCGAACGCGCCAAGAACGAAGCCCAGGCATACGCCAACAATGTGATCCCGCGTGCCGTGGGTTCCGCGTCCCGCCTCAAGGAAGAGTCTGAAGCCTACAAAGCCAAAATCGTGGCCCAGGCACAGGGTGATGCCCAGCGCTTTCGTTCGGTGCTGACCGAATACCAGAAGGCGCCCCAGGTGACCCRTGACCGTATGTACACCGACGCCATGCAGCAGGTTTATTCCAGTGTGACCAAGGTGMTGGTCGASTCCCGYCAGGGCWSCAACCTGCTGTACCTGCCGCTGGACAARATCATGCAGATGACGACGCAGGGTGATGCTGGCAGTACCGCAGAGCCCGCGCTGGTTCCCGGCGCAGCGTCTTCGCCAACGGTGCCTGCCGCGCCTGTTTCCAGCTTGCCCCTTGATGCCCGATCCCGCGATGCTTCCCGCACGCGCGATCGTGAAACACGCTAAGGAAGACGATCGTGAATAGAGTTGGATTTATCATTTCTTCGTTGCTGGTGATCCTGGCATTGCTCAGCTCCACGCTTTTTGTGGTGGACCAGCGGCAGTTCGGCGTGGTTTATGCGTTGGGGCAGATCAAGGATGTGGTCACTGAACCGGGCCTGCATTTCAAGATGCCACCGCCGTTCCAGAACGTCTCTTACATCGACAAGCGCCTGCTGGTGCTCGACAGCGTCGACGCCGAGCCCATGCTGACGGCAGAAAAGCAGCGTGTCGTGATCGACTGGTACGTGCGCTGGCGCATCATCCAGCCCACCGACTACATCCGCAACGTCGGCCTGGACGAAAAAACCGGCGCCAACCAGCTCAACCGCGTGGTGCGCAATGCCTTCCAGGAAGAGATCAACAAACGCACCGTCAAGGACCTGCTTTCGCTCAAGCGCGAAGCCCTGATGGCCGACGTCAAGCGGGAAGTGCTTCAAGCCGTGCAGGGTGCGCAGCCCTGGGGCGTTGACGTGGTCGACGTGCGTATCACGCGCGTGGACTATGTGGAAGCCATCACCGATTCCGTCTACAAGCGCATGGTTGCGGAGCGCCAACGCGTGGCCAATGAACTGCGTTCTACCGGTTTGGCAGAAGGCGAAAAAATCCGTGCCGACGCCGACCGCCAGCGAGAAGTCACCATCGCCAACGCCTACCGCGATGCGCAAAAGGTCAAAGGC
>NZ_JBFUGX010000823.1:0-1616 GCF_056402675.1 Polaromonas sp. P3_C2
AAACAGCGCCTTGTTCACAGGAGCCACCACCGGGTTGGCGGTGGTCTTGATCCATTCGGCCGTTTCCAGGCGCATGACCTTGGCCACGTCGGCAGGGTCCATCGCCACCCAGCCGTAGCCCTTGAGGTAGACCTCCGAGCGGCAATGCTGCGCGCCCTTCAGGCTGGTCGGATTGCCCGAGAGCTCCTTATAGCCAAAGGCTGAAGGCACCAGGCGAATGCCGTACACGTCACGTGCCGGCAGGCCCACCGAGCGGCACAGGCCCACGAACAGCGCATTCAGGTCGGCGCACTTGCCGCCCAGGTTGCCGGTTTCCAGCATGGTCTTGATGTCGCCTTCGCCGCAACCGCGTACCTTGGGTTCGCGGTAGGTGTTGGCCACGATCCAGTCGTAGAGTTTTTGCGCCTTTTCGACATCGGTTTTGGCACCCTGGGTGGCGGCCAGCGCTGTCTTGCGCACAATGCCGTCGGTCGGGATGAGGACTGTGGGACGCGTGAAGTAACGCAGCGTGTCGGCGCTTTCGGCTGGGGCGGTTTTCTGTGACCAGTCCATGGCACGGCCTTGCGTCTGCACGCGGCTGGTCAGCTCCACATAGGGCTTTGTTTCAGTGGCCGCAAACTCCACATACAGCATCTTCGCGCCGTCCTGACCGTCCCGCATGAGCTTGGCGGTGCCGTTGCTCGAAAAGCCGTTTTCCAGCGAGTGCTGGTAGTCGCTGTTGACCGAGGGGATCGGCAGCCACACCTTGGTCACGCCTTGGGGTTTGGCGATGTCCACACGCGTGGTCACGTCGAAAGTTCGCCAGGCGCCGCTTTGGGGTGCAAAGTTGCTGCGGCTGGGCGCGGCGGCGGGCGTCTGGGCAAAGTTGATGGTTGGCAATGCAGCAGCCACGGCGGCGGCGGCGGTGTTCTTGAGGAAAGTGCGGCGTACGGTCGACATGAAAGGTATCTCCGGGTGGGTGTGAGTGCGACGTGCACCGGGGCAGGTAAAGATGCTCCGGGATGTCTGACAGCCCACACAGCCCGCAAAGGCAGCGCAAGGGCTGGCCCTGGATTATCGCCGGTGCCGTGCCGAGACAGATTCAGGGCTTGAGCAAGCCGGCAATCAGTTTTTCGGCGGCCGGGCTGGTCCAGTCGACCTCGCCTGTCACGCGCTGGCGCGGCCGGCCGCTGCGGTCAATCATCAAGGTTGTCGGAAAAACCTTCACACCCCAGCCCCGGGCAACTTTGCCATCCAGGTCCAGCAGCACCGGCAGTGTTACCCCGGTGGTCTTGGCGAACTGCAGCGCACGCGCCGCCGGCTCCTTGAAATTGATGGCCAACACCAGCAGTTTGTCGTCGCCGTAGAGGTCGGCAATCTGCTGCAGCGTCGGCATTTCCGCGCGGCAGGGCTCGCACCAGCTGGCCCAGAAATTCAACAGCACGGCACGGCCGCGCAAATCAGCCGGGCGCCAGGTCTTTCCGGTTGTGTCCACCAGCGAGAACGCTGCCAATGGACCGGCCCAGGGAGCCACTTCATAAGCCGGGCCGGTCAGCCCCTGCGACATTGCGGGAAGCACGGCCGCCCCTGAGCCGGCGACGACTGTCTGCAGCAGGAAATGGCGGCGGGAAATAAAC
>NZ_JBFUGX010000824.1:0-1604 GCF_056402675.1 Polaromonas sp. P3_C2
GCTCAAGCACCCTGCCGTAGCTGAATGCGGTGTTGTGGGCTTGCCCGACGACGACCGGGGGATGGTCGTCAAGGCCTTTGTGGTGCTCAAGCCTGATCAGGCAGCTGATGACGTCATGACAAAAGCCCTGCAAGACCACGTCAAGGCGGCGCTTGCGCCTTTCAAATATCCCCGTCAGATCGAATTCGTGACCAAGCTCCCACGCACTGAAACCGGCAAGCTGCAACGCTTCAAGCTGCGCGAATCATGAAATTCACCGCGCAAAAGCTCGTCAGGTTTCACCATTGCGATCCGGCCGGCATCGTTTTTTACCCGCAGTTTCTCTATCTGCTGCATGAGGTGCAAGAGGACTTCCTGGCCCACATCGGTTTTCCCGAACATGTCTTGATTGCCGGAGGCACGGGTGTGCCGATTGTGGATTTGAAGGTTGAGTTCCTGGGTATGTGCCGCCATGGCGACCCACTGACAATTACTTTGGAACTGACCCGCCTTGGCAACGCGAGCATGGGTATGCACTACGAAATCCATGGCAGCCCAGTTGGCAGCGCCGGGGTGACCATCAAGCTGAAAGCGCATGGCGTGGTGGTCTATTCGGAGCTCCCCAATGGCAAACCCCTGCCGCTTCCCGAACGAATGCGCAGCGCCCTGTTACCTTATTTGAAAACACCCTCAGGAAGCTCATGATCAAGAAACTACAACCGCCCGACTGGGCCGAGCCGAAAGGTTATGCCAACGGCATCCTTGCTCGYGGCGCCCTGCTGTTTGTGGGCGGCCAGATTGGCTGGAATGCGCAGCAACAGTTCGAGAGCGACGATTTCATCGCGCAGACGCGCCAGGCGCTGCTGAACATTGCGGCCGTGCTGAAGGCCGGTGGCGCCGGACCCGAACATATGGTCCGCATGACCTGGTATGTGGTGGATCGTGTCGAGTACGTGGCCAGGCTCAAGGAATTGGGTGGCGTCTACCGCGAAGTCATGGGAAAGAATTTTCCGGCCATGACATGTGTCGAGGTTGCGGCGCTGGTTGAAGACCGCGCCCAGGTCGAAATTGAAGTGACAGCAGTTATGCCGGACTGAGCAACCGCCATGCAGGCCAGCCGCAAGCAATGACTGCCAGTGATGCTACTGGCAGTAGAACCGCTGAACGCCGAATGAAGGCCGGAAAGCAAAACGCCTGCTTGATGCAGGCGTTTTGCTGTTGGCCTTGAGAGGCTAACGTGTTGGTTGCGCGGGCAAGATTTGAACTTACGACCTTTGGGTTATGAGCCCAACGAGCTACCAGGCTGCTCCACCGCGCGGTATGTGTGTATTGTAGCTTACTCTGCCTTGGCCGTGTCAGCTGTAGTGTCTTCCGACACTTCAGGACGGTCCACCAGTTCAACCAGTGCCATGGGCGCGTTGTCACCAACGCGGAAGCCCATCTTCAAAATGCGGGTGTAGCCGCCGGGACGTGCCTTGTAGCGTGGACCGATCTCTGCGAACAGCTTGACGACCATATCGCGGTCGCGCAGGCGGTCAAATGCCAGGCGCTTGTTGGCCAGAGTAGGTTCTTTGCCGAGGGTGATCATGGGTTCGACCACGCGGCGCAATTCTTTGGCCTTGGGC
>NZ_JBFUGX010000825.1:0-1603 GCF_056402675.1 Polaromonas sp. P3_C2
GCCAGTCGGCCGTCTTGATGACATCCAGGTTGTGCTCGATCACCACAATCGTGTTGCCCGCGTCGCGCAGCTGGTGCAATACCTTGAGCAGCAAATCGATGTCGGCAAAGTGCAGGCCGGTCGTCGGTTCATCGAGGATGTACAGCGTGCGGCCGGTGTCGCGTTTGCTCAATTCCAGCGCAAGCTTGACGCGCTGTGCCTCGCCGCCCGAGAGCGTGGTCGCGGCCTGGCCCAGCTTGATGTAGGAAAGGCCCACGTCGAGCAGGGTGTGCAGCTTGCGCGCAATCGTCGGCACCGCCTTGAAGAACTCGGCGGCCACCTCGACGGTCAGGTCCAGGATCTGCGCGATGTTCTTGCCCTTGTATTGCACTTCCAGTGTTTCGCGGTTGTAGCGCATGCCCTTGCAGACATCGCAGGGCACGTACACGTCGGGCAGGAAGTGCATTTCGACCTTGACCACGCCGTCGCCCTGGCAGGCTTCGCAGCGGCCGCCGGCCACGTTGAAGCTGAATCGCCCGGCGCCGTAGCCGCGCTCGCGCGCGGTATTCATTTCGGCCATCAGCTCGCGGATCGGTGTGAAGAGGCCGGTGTAGGTGGCCGGGTTGCTGCGCGGCGTGCGGCCGATGGGCGACTGGTCAACGTTGATGACCTTGTCGAAATGCTCGATGCCTTCTATCGCTTCGTGCGGCGCAGGCTCTTCATGGGCGCGGTACAGCGTGCGCGCCACGGCCGCATACAACGTGTCGTTGACCAGTGTGGACTTCCCAGAGCCGGAGACACCGGTTACGCAGGTCAACAGGCCCACCGGGAATTCGACGCTCACGCCTTTGAGGTTATGGCCGGTGGCGTTGACGACGCGCAAGGCCTGCATGTCGCCCAGCGTGGCCTGGTGGATCGCTTCGCGCGCGGCGCGGCGCTCGGCCGCCGGGCTTTGCGGAAAGCGCGAGGCTTTCTTTTTCTCCGCCGCTTCCACCGCCTTGACCGTCGGCAGCCAGGGCGTGCGGCGTTTGGGTACGGCGATCTTCAGTGTTTGCGCCAGGTACTGGCCCGTGAGCGAGTCGGGGTTGTTCTTGACTTCGTCAAATGTGCCTTGCGCCATCACGCGCCCGCCGTGGATGCCGGCACCCGGTCCCATGTCGATCACATGGTCGGCCGCGCGGATCATGTCTTCGTCGTGCTCGACCACCAGCACGCTGTTGCCGATGTCGCGCAAATGCTTGAGCGTGCCGATCAGGCGGTCGTTGTCGCGCTGGTGCAGGCCGATGCTGGGTTCGTCGAGCACGTACATCACGCCGGTCAGGCCCGAACCGATCTGCGAGGCCAGGCGGATGCGCTGGGACTCGCCACCCGACAGTGTCTCCGCGCTGCGATCCAGGCTGAGGTAGTTGAGGCCCACGTCGTTGAGGAACTTCAGGCGCAGGCCGATCTCGCGCACTACCTTGGCTGCAATTTCGGCCTTGGCGCCCTGCATTTTCAGCGTGTTGAAATACCCGAAACTCTCGCGTAACGTTGAGTGGCTGATTTCATAGATCGCCTTGCGCCCAGGCTTGGTGCCATCGGTCACCGATGCGTCAACGCCGTCTTCAGGCGCGCTCACCAGGTA
>NZ_JBFUGX010000826.1:0-1602 GCF_056402675.1 Polaromonas sp. P3_C2
AAACATTGCCTGCGTCCACAAACCCATAGAGGCGCAGGGTACGGTCATTGCCTGCACCAGGAAACGGCGCAATGAGTTCGGCATTGAGGGTGAGCTTCTTCGGTCCACCGATGGCAAGATCAGACGCATCGCGCGGGCCCAGTGAGCCTTGCTCAAATCCACGCACAGAACCCAGGCCGCCCGAATAGTAATTCTTGAAGAGCGGATAAGGCTGGCCATTCAGGCCTTTGCCCCAGCCAAACTCGCCGTTAAGCGCAATCGTGAACTGCTTGTTGAGCGGAATGTATTTCTGGGCCTGGTAGTTCGCTCGCACGAATTTGATGTCGCCAGCGACACCCCAGTCACCGTAAACCCGTTGATAGAGGCCCGACGTAGGCACCAGCGCGCTGTCGCGGCTGTCGCGCGACCAACCCACTGTCAACGGAATCGAGTTGCTTTTGTAGCCAAACTGGTTCGCATAGTTCAGATAACTAACCGGCAGATTGGTGCCCGGCACAATCGTCAACTGCTCGTAACCGCTGCCAAAATAAACGGTGTCATTCTCGGTAAACGGAACACCGAAACGAATACTTGCGCCCCGCGTTTTCAGGCTGTAGTCACCACCTTGGCCCGAGGTAGGCTTCGACGTGCGGTCATAGACATCAATGGTGCGCGAAATACCATCGGCCGTGAAATATGGGTCAATAGTGCTGAGCACGATCTGGCGGTTGGACTTGCTGGTGTTGACTTCAACACCCAGGTAATTGCCCGAGCCAAAAACGTTTTCCTGCTTGATACCGAATACCAGTGAGAGGCTGTCCGCGCTGGAATACCCCGCACCAAGCTGCAAATTACCGGTTGGCTTTTCAACCACATTGACCGTAATGTCGACTTGGTCGTTTGTACCGGTCACTTCCTGCGTTTCTACATTCACATCGGTAAAGAAACCCAGACGGTCGACACGGTCGCGGGAAAGCCGGATTTTGTCGCCGTCGTACCAGGACGACTCAAACTGGCGGAACTCGCGACGCACGACTTCATCGCGCGTGCGATTGTTTCCGGCCACGTTGATGCGCCGCACATAAGCACGGCGGGATGGTTCTGCCTGAAGCACAAATGCCACGCGGTTATTGACACGGTCAATTTCCGGCACCGCTTCGACGCGGGCAAAAGCGTAGCCAAAAGTACCGAAATAGTCGCTGAACGCCTTGGTCGTTTCAGCGACCTCGTCCGCGTTGTAGGCCTCACCAGGCGTGATTTTCACGAGTGTCTTGAACTCTTCTTCCTTGTTCAGGTAGTTGCCTTCAAGCTTGACACCCGAAACAACAAAACGCTCGCCCTCGGTCACGTTGACGGTGATGGCAATGCTTTGTTTGTCCGGGGAAATCGCAACCTGGGTAGAGTCGATTTTGAATTMGAGGTAGCCCCGCGAAAGGTAGTAGGAGCGCAGCGTTTCAATGTCGGCGTTGAGCTTGGTGCGCGAATAGCGATCCGACTTGGTGTACCAGCTGAGCCAGCCACCTGTATCAAGGTCAAAGAGGCTCAGGAGGGTTGACTCGCTGAACGCCTTGTTGCCTGTAATGTGGATTTCCTTGATCTTCGCGACATCGCCTTCGGTCACAC
>NZ_JBFUGX010000827.1:0-1602 GCF_056402675.1 Polaromonas sp. P3_C2
GGATGATCTCAAGCAGCTTGCCATATTTTCCAACCGAGCTCAATGCATCGGTCAGTGGCGCAACGGTCCATATCAGGCTAAGCGTGAACGCGAACAGGATGACCAGCACGGCGATTGGTACGCGCAACCCTGCAAGCGGATTCTTGTATTGCCCGGTTTGTCGCATGGCCAGCAGGGTAGCGAGCCCGCAAAGCACCAGCAAAAGCTTGGCAATACTGATTATTGCCATAGACAATCCAATAGAGGCCGTGGCTAAGCAAATAATGGCGAGCCGAAAATTGAGCGTCTTATTTAACAAAATGGTCGCAGTCAGTACCTGATGAGCAGCCCGCATTATCGGTGATTCCACACTTGCCGACGAGGGGGCGCGTACGGGTCCTCTGCTATGCTGTCAGGGGATGAAGCAACGCGACTTCACTGGTAAATCCCCCTTGTGATCTTCTGAGTAGGCATTCGTTGGCAAGCTTGTCCGTAACCATCATCACCAAGAATGAGGCCCATAACATGGAGGCCTGTTTACGCTCGGTAGCTTTCGCCGATGAGGTCGTGGTCCTCGATTCAGGCAGCAGTGATGGAACTGTGGCCATTGCCAGGTCCATGGGAGCTCGCGTCAGCATCGACCATGACTGGCCGGGGTTTGGTGCCCAGAAAAACCGCGCATTGGCCCTGGCGAGTTCCCAATGGGTTCTTTCTCTGGATGCGGACGAAAGAGTTACCCCCGAGCTTCAGCGTGAAATCATCAAAGCGCTTCAGGCGCCGGCGTTTGACGTCTATTCTTTTCCTCGTCTTTCCAGCTATTGCGGGCAATATATGCGGCATTCCGGCTGGTATCCCGATCGTGTGACGCGACTGTTTCGGCGCGAGAGTGCCCGTTTTTCGGATGATCTTGTCCATGAAAAAATTCTTACGTCGAACCCGGTAGGGCAGTTGAACTCCTCCCTGCTCCACGAAAGTTTCGCAAACTTTGAGTCGGTTCTCGACAAGGCCAACCGCTATTCCAGTGCCGGTGCCCAAGTGCTGCACAGCAAGGGTAAAAAATCATCGATCAGCAAAGCGCTCGGCCATGGTTTTTGGGCATTCTTTCGAACCTATTTTTTGCGCTTGGGTTTCATGGACGGGCGCATGGGGCTTGTGCTTGCCATTTCAAATGCCGAAKGTACCTATTACCGCTACCTGAAGCTTTGGTTGCTGCAACGGAATTCCGGCAAGTGAACGAGCACACCGTGAAGGTCAGCTTTATTGTGCTGACCTATAACCGAACCAATGCGTTGCTGGTTGTTTTGAAGTCACTCGCAGGTCAATGCGGGCCGGCGCATGAAGTCATCATTGCCGATGATGGATCTCGCGCGGATGAAGTGGAGATGCTCCATAAGCAATGTCCGGACTTCAACTGCTCCGTCCGCCACGTTTGGCACCCTGACGTGGGCTTTACCGCAGCGCAGGCTCGCAACCTCGGAGCCAGTCTGGCTACGGCCGACTATCTGGTTTTTCTTGATGGAGACTGCGTTCCCGGGCCGCGCTTTGTGGCGGAGCATGCTCGCCTCGCCGAGCCAGGATGTTTTGTCAACGGAAGCCGGGTATTGATCAGCCAACGTCTTACAG
>NZ_JBFUGX010000828.1:0-1601 GCF_056402675.1 Polaromonas sp. P3_C2
CGGCCTTGTCGTCTTGCCAGACCTCGCCATTGACCGAGAGATGGCCGGTTGCTGCACGCTCCAGACCGGCAATGCTGCGCAGCAGGCTGGTTTTGCCCGACCCCGAAGGACCAAAGACGGCCGTGACGCCGCGCCCAGGCAAGTCCAGCGACACGTCGAGCGAGAAATCGGTGAAGACACGATGAAACGAGGCGGAGATGCCGCCTCCGAGAACGCTGGCCGGCCTCATGCGCCCTGCCCTTTGCGCCGGCCCGGCTGCAAGGCATTGAAGGTATAGAGCGCCAGCAGCACCAGAAAGGAAAACGCCAGCAGGCCGCCGGCCAGCCAGTGCGCCTGGCTGTATTCGAGCGCTTCCACATGGTCGTAGATCTGCACAGACATCACGCGTGTCTTGCCGGGAATGTTGCCCCCCATCATGAGCACAATGCCGAACTCGCCCACTGTGTGCGCAAAGCCCATGACGGTGGCGGTCAGGTAGGCGGGCCGGGCCAGCGGCAGCACCACGCTGAAAAAGGTATCCAGCGGCGAGGCTCGCAAGGTGGCAGCGGCTTCCAGCGGCCGTTCGCCAATTGCCTCAAAGGCGTTTTGCAGCGGCTGCACCACGAAAGGCATGGAATACAGCACCGATCCCACCACGAGCCCGGCAAAGGTAAACGGCAGCACGCCCCAACCCAGCGACTGCGTGAGCTGGCCCACCGGGCCGTTCGGCCCCATCAGTACCAGCAGATAAAAACCCAGCACCACTGGAGGCAAAACCAGCGGCAAGGCCACCAGCGCACCCACCGGCCCTTTGAGCCATGAACGCGTACGCGCCAGCCACCACGCCAGCGGCGTGCCGGCCAGCAGCAACACCACGGTGGTGGTGGCCGCCAGCCGAAAGGTCAGCACCAGTGCCTGAAGGCTTGCATCGTCGAGCATGATTCAGTGTCGCCTCTATGCCGCTTCTGTGCCGCGTTCAGGGCTCGTAGCCGAAGGAGYGGATCACCGCCCTGGCCTTCTCTGTTTTCAAAAAAGCCATCAGCTGCACCGCGGCCTTGCTGTCTTTGGCCTTGGCCAGCAGCACCGCATCCTGGCGAATCGGGCTGTGCAAGCTACCGGGAACAATCCACGCCGAGCCCGACCTGATCTTGCCGCCTTCGTAGACCTGCGAGAGCGCGATAAAACCCAGCTCCGCATTGCCGGTCGAGACAAAGCTGAAGGCCTGGCCGATGCTTTCGCCTTGCACCAGTTTGGGCTCCAGGGCGGCTTGCAGGCCCAGCTTATTCATGGTCTCGACGGCGGCAGCACCGTAGGGCGCGAGCTTGGGCGCAGCGATGGCGATCTTTTTGAAGTCGCCCTTTTTCAGGACCTCGCCCTGCGCATCAACCACGCCAGGCTGGGCCGACCAAAGCACCAGCTTGCCCGTGGCATAGGTAAAGCGGCTACCGTTCACGGCCGCGCCCTCCTTCTCCAGCTTTGCGGGAGTCTCGTCGTCGGCCGCGAGGAAGACCTCAAACGGCGCGCCATGGGTGATCTGCGCATAAAACTTGCCGGTGGCGCCAAAGGTCAGCACCGCTTTGTGGCCCGTATCTTTTTCAAAGTCCGCGGCGATCAGTTTCATG
>NZ_JBFUGX010000829.1:0-1600 GCF_056402675.1 Polaromonas sp. P3_C2
GTAATTGTTGTAGGTAGAGGCATCTTTGTAGTCGGTGATCTTTTCCATGGTCACCGCACCGGCCACCGCCGATTTGCCGCCGGCCAGCGCCGCCAGCTTGCCGGGTTTTTGTACCGTCTGCGCCATCGCCTGGCGGCCCGCCCAGCTGGCCATGGCCACGCCCGCGGCACCTGTGGCCATCAGTTTGATCAGGTCGCGACGGCCATGGTAGATGCCGCGCGGCGTAATCTCGCTGGGAACGAGGTGGTCGAAACCATCGGCATGGGTCTTGATGAGCATATGAGTCCTTGAAATCCGTTGAGGGTTAGTCTGAATACGCAGCAACTTCTTACAGGGATTCAGCCAGGGCTTCTAAAAGACTCGCAGGCAGTTACAAGGTTCCGTAACTGTGCAGCCCCGACAGGAACATGTTGACGCCCAGGAAAGCAAACGAGGTAACTGCCAGCCCGACCAGCGCCCACCAGGCGGCGACGGTGCCGCGCAGGCCCTTCATGAGCCGCATATGCAGCCAGGCCGCGTAGTTGAGCCAGACAATCAGCGCCCAGGTTTCCTTGGCGTCCCAGCTCCAGTAGCCGCCCCAGGCCTCGGCCGCCCACAAGGCGCCGAGTACGGTGGCAATGGTGAAAAAGGCAAAGCCGACGGCAATCGCCTTGTACATCACGTCGTCCAGCACTTCAAAGCTGGGCAGGCGCGCGGCAATGCGCTTGCGGCCCACCAGGATGCCGGCGGCGATCAGCCCCGACACGGCCAGGTAACCTACCCAGTAGTAGCTGCCGCCCACTTCGGCCGGCGACTTGCTGCGAAACACGACAGGGACAAAACACAGCACCACGCCCAGCAGCCACAGCGGCGTGAGCCGGTGCCAGCGCGTCTCGTTGGCCTGCTGCTTGATGAGATAGGACAGCGACACCATGGCAGCCAGCGAGAACATGCCGTAGCCGATGAAATTGGCCGGCACATGCAGCTTCATCCACCAGCTTTTGAGGGCAGGCACCAGCGGCTGGATTTCATGGGCTTCGCGTATCACGGTGTACCAGAGCAAAAAACCGACCGCGGCACTGACCACCAGCATCACGAAAGCGCCGAGCGCGCGGGTGTTGTACTGCGATTCAAAGTAGAGGTAGAAGGCCGCCGTCATCCAGCAGAACAGCACGAACACCTCGTACAGGTTGCTGACCGGGATGTGCCCGACGTCTGCGCCAATCAGGTAGCTTTCGTACCAGCGCACCAGCGTGCCGATCAGCGCCATGCCGATCGCCACCCACGCAATTTTGGAGCCCAGCGACTCCAACGTGCTGCTCTGGCCTTTGGCAAACATGCCCAGCCAGTAAAAAATCGTGCTCATGAAGAACAGCACGCTCATCCACAAAATGGCCGACTGGCTGGAGAGAAAGTATTTGAGCCAGAACACCTGCTCGGCGCGCGCCAGGTCACCCTGGTACGACGCAATGCCCAGCAGCGCGAAGGCGCTGACCACCATCATCAGTACCCGCAGCGGCCGCCAGAACCAGCCCATGGCGATAGCCGCCGGAATGGCCGCGAACAGGATGCCTTTTTCATAGACATCCATGAAATCACTGTAGCGGGCGAAGGCATACAG
>NZ_JBFUGX010000830.1:0-1590 GCF_056402675.1 Polaromonas sp. P3_C2
GCACACATGTCCAGATCCCTGCAGCCCAACCGACTCAACATGACCGCTTTCGCCCAGGATGGCGTGGCGCTTTCCGAGACTACTTTGCTACGAAATATGGAGCGCCTTGCGCACGAAGCGCAAGGGTTGCAGGCTGATTCGGCAGTGAAATGGCAGGCGGTCGGCGAATTGCGCCCACGCCCGGGCGTTGAAGACGACGTATGGTTGCATCTGACGGCTGAGGCCGTTGTGCCTTTAACCTGCCAGCGCTGTATGGGTGTGGTTGCCACACCTGTAGAGGTGGACCAGTGGTACCGCTTTGTGGCCAATGAAGACATTGCCATGGCCGAGGACGACCAGTCTGAAGAGGATTTGCTGGTGATGGAGCCCCAGTTCGATTTGCTCGCTGTGCTGGAAGATGAATTGCTGATGGCCCTGCCGCTGGTGCCCATGCACGAGGTGTGTCCTGTCGCGCCCAAACTGCAGGCGGGCGACCTTGGTGACAATGCAGATTCGGTGGACGAGGGTAGTGAAAAACCCAATCCCTTTGCGGTTCTGGCGCAGCTTAAAGCAAAAAAGTAGTAATTTAGAATTACATATTTCTCAGGTAAAGCTCCTGGATTTGTCGGCATTTCACCAGTCGCGGGTTGAGGTGATGAAATTTCTCTCGCATCGAGCTATAATCAAAGGCTTCGCGTACCAATGCGGTGAATACGGTGACATGGCGTTTAGACCGCCTTGGGCCGATATTCAGGTCCAGCTGTCTGAACTCGGATTTTGGTGCGTAATTTACCAACCTTACACCCCATCAGGAGCGGATCATGGCCGTCCAGCAGAACAAAAAGTCACCTTCGAAGCGCGGCATGCACCGCTCGCACAACGCACTCACCGTGCCAGGCATTGCCGTGGAATCCACCACCGGCGAAACCCACCTGCGCCACCACATCAGCCCTACCGGTTTTTACCGTGGCCGCAAGGTGCTGAAAACCAAATCCGAAGCGTAATTCCACGCTTTGAGCATGGGCCCGCACTCATCCTGCGGGCCTTTCTTTTGCCTGAATTCCACTCTCTCTTGACTGCACCGGTCGCCCCATGATCAGGATCGCTGTCGATGCCATGGGCGGCGATATCGGCCCAGCCGTCACGCTCCCGGCCAGCCTGGCATTCCTGGATGGTCATCCGGATGCTGCTGTGGTGCTGGTCGGCCAGCCTGAAGTCCTCGCCGGGCACCCGTTGTACCCCCGCCTTCAAGCCCATCCGCGCTGCCAGATCGTTCCGGCCAGCGAGATCGTCACCATGGACGATCCCATCGAGATCGCCTTGCGGCGCAAGAAGAACTCCTCGATGCGGGTCGCGATGAACCAGGTCAAGGATGGTGTGGCCCAGGCGGCCGTGTCGGCCGGCAATACCGGCGCCTTGATGGCCATTGCCCGCTATGTCCTCAAAACCCTGGAGGGCATAGACCGTCCGGCCATTGCTACCCAGCTGCCCAATGCCCTGGGCGGCGCCACCACGGTGCTGGACCTGGGTGCCAATGTCGACTGCACCGAAGATCACCTGCTGCAGTTTGCCGTGATGGGATCCGCCCTTGTGGCAGCCATCACCAGCAAC